>JAHDGO010000355.1 GCA_020627605.1 Yoonia sp. | reverse complement strand
TGGTGCCGTTTGACCGCTGGCGGCTATCGCGGCTGGGCCCCCAAAGCTGTACTTTGGGGTGTTGCCGACGCCGAAATCAGGGACTGATTGCCTGACAGGCTGTACGGACAGGTTCTTTACAGGATCAGTACGCCCACTTTTGCCCCCTCTACTCAGGCCGCGTTGTCCAGCCCCCGCCCTTTCAACAGCGCCTCGACCCCCGGCAGGCGACCACGGAATGTCTGGTACAATTCGGCCGCGTCAACCGACCCGCCGGATGACAGGACCGTCTCTTCCAGCCGCTTGGCCGTCTCGGCATCAAAGGGGTTACCCGCCTCTTCAAAGGCGGCAAAAGCATCGGCATCCATGACCTCTGACCACATGTAGCTGTAATAGCCGCTGGAATAGCCGTCACCGGCAAAGACATGGGCAAAATGCGGCGTGGCGTGGCGCATACGGATGGCATGGGGCATCCCGATCTCTTCGAGGATTTCCGCCTGCCGTTGCATCGGGTCGGCAGGGGCCGGGCCATCGTGAAAGCCCAGATCGACAAGGGCAGAGGCCACGTATTCCACCGTCTGAAAGCCCATGTCATAGGTTGCAGCCCCCAGCATCCGGTTGAGCAAATCCTCTGGCATGGGTTCACCGGTTTCCGCATGGGTGGCGAACTCTGCCAGCACCTCTGGCACTTCCAGCCAGTGTTCATAAAGCTGACTGGGCAGTTCGACAAAATCGCGCGCAACAGAGGTGCCGGAAATGCTTTCATAGGTCACATTCGACAGCATCTGGTGCAGGGCGTGGCCAAACTCGTGAAACAATGTGCGCGCGTCATCATAGGACAAAAGCGCCGGTTTCCCCGCCTCGGGCTTGGCGAAATTACAGACATTCACCACATGCGGACGGATATCACCGGACAGCCGCTGCTGGCTGCGCATCGCCGCACACCACGCACCTGACCGTTTCGCGCCGCGTGCGAAGTAATCACCAATGAAAACAGCGACATGTGCCCCATCGCGCGTGACCTCCCACAGCCGCACATCGGGGTGGTAAACAGGGGCGTCGACTGGCCTGAATTCCAGCCCGAACAGCCGGTTTGCGCAGGCAAAGGCCGCATCAATCATCCGGTCGAGTTGCAAGTAAGGCTTCAGCTCTGCCTCATCGAGATCGTGCAATTCCTTGCGCCGCTTTTCCGCGTAATAGCGCCAGTCCCAAGGTTCCAGCGGGCCATCCCAGCCGTCGGCATGCAACATGCGTTCCAGCACTTTCGCGTCGGCCTCTGCCGCTGCCTTGGCGGGTTTCCAGACCTGCATCAGCAGGTCGCGCACGGCGTCAGGAGTGCCCGCCATTTCGGTTTCCAGTTTGAAATCGGCGAATGTGTCATAGCCCAAAAGCTTTGCCCTCTCTTCGCGCAGCCTGAGCGTCTCGGCGGCGATGCCACGGTTGTCGGTCTTGCCGCCGTTCGCGCCACGTGCGCCCCATGCTTCATAGGCCTTCTGCCGCAGATCGCGCCTGTCAGAGAATTGCAGAAACGGCACAATCAGCGACCGCGACAGGGTCACGACCGGGCCACCTGCCTCTTTCTCTTCGCCGGCCGCCTTGGCGGTGGCCACGACGAAGTCAGGCAGTCCATCCAGATCATCCTTGCCCAGCGGCATGAACCAGGCACGTTCGTCGGCCAGCAGGTTCTGTGTGAACTCTGTACCAAGAACCGACAGGCGCGATTTGACCGCACGCAAATCCTCTGCCGGTTTGCCGTCCAGCTGCGCGCCGGACCTGACAAAGCCGCGCCGCGTCAGCATCAGCACCCGCTGCTGCTCTGCTGTCAGATCGAGACTATCGCGTGCGTCCCACACAGCCTCGATCCGTGCGAAAAGCGCCTTGTTTTCTGATACTTCCGAACTGTAGGCGCTTAGCATCGGAGCAAACTCGCGCTGCAGGGCCTCGCGTGCCGGATTGCTGTCAGCCCCGGCCAGATTGTAAAACGCCCCAAGGACACGGCCCAGCAGGTCATCCGCCCGCTCCAACGCCTCGATCGTGTTGGCGAAATCAGGCGCGTCGGGGTTTTCGGCAATAGCTGCGATATTGGCGCGGGATTCCGCCAGTGCAGCCTCAACCGCCGGTTTGAAATCATCGTCGGTGATCTGGTCAAATGGCGGCAAGCCAAAGGGGGTCGTCCATTCAGCCAAAAGCGGGTTTGTCATTGCAGGTCTCCTTTGCCTGCAACCTAGTGCTGCGCCGGGCCAGTTACCAGCTACCGCTGGCGCATCCGCTTTTCAAATTTGCGCAAGACGAGCGAGAGGGTGATCGTCATCGTCAGATATACAAGCGCCACGACATTATAGGTCTCAAAATAACGAAAGTTCCCGGCCGCCGTGACCTTGCCCAGTTGCGTCACGTCGGTGACACCCAGCACGCTGACGAGCGAGCTGTCTTTCAGCATCGCCACAAAATCATTGCCGAGTGGCGGCAGAATTGTGCGCAGGGCCTGCGGCAGGATGATCAGGCGCATCCGCTGCCAGCGTGTCAGGCCCAGCGCCTCTGCCGCCTCGATCTGGCCTTTGTCGACTGATTGCAGGCCGGCGCGAAACACCTCTGCCAGAAACGAGGCATAGGCCAGTGTCAGCGCGATCACGGCACGCCAGAGAAGCGAGAAATCGCGGGTGCGGGCAGGTTCAAACCCCAGCCCTTCGGCAATCCAGTTCCAGCCTGCAACCATGGCGGGG
>JAHDGO010000354.1 GCA_020627605.1 Yoonia sp. | reverse complement strand
GCCATCTGCCGGGCCTCGCCATTCTTCGTCCAAATATGGTGGGAGCTGTAGGTTTGTGTCGCGACATCGAAGACATCTGTGCCCATGTGACCGGGTTCAGCGGCAAATGCACGTTTGATTTCGCCAAAGGGCAGGTCCTGCAAGGGTGGCACCAGAGTTTCCACCACAAATCGCCCGCCAGGCCGCAGATGCCTCGCCGCATTGGCGAAACAGGCAATCTGCGCTTCCTGAGTGGTCAGGTTGTCGATGGTGTTGAATACCAGCGCGACCAGAGAAAAATCGCCGCAGACGCTCGCGCTGGTCATATCGCCGATGGTGACAGGTATGGTCGCGCCGCCGTCCTTCCGACGGAGCTCATCGACCATTGCCTGCGAAAGTTCGATGCCTGCTACTGTCACACCACTTTTGGCCAATGGCAGCGCAATCCGGCCCGTACCGATTGCAAATTCCAGAATCGGCCCGCCCTGCGCCAGATCGGCGAGCGTTGTGACCGTCTGCGCCAGCTCCACAGGGTCGGTATTGCCGTGGTCTCTGTCGTAGGCGGCGGCAACTGCGCTGTCGAAGTGGTTCTTGACCGTCATGATAAGTGCGTAGCCCAGCACCGGACTGTTGGCCAGATGCGTCAGCGCCCGGGTTCCGCCACCGTCACAGCAAAAAGCCCGGCACCGGGGCTGTACCCGGTCGGGCGGCGCGGCAGGTCTGCGATCATCATGCCGAGGTCGAGTTCGGCCAGCAGTGCGGCGACGTCGCTGACCGCGGCGCGGGAGAGGATGGTGATCGTGATCTGATTGTCGAGGTTCATTTCGTAGTGCTGGTAGGTGACCACCGATTTGACGCTGTTGATGCCTTCATAAGCAATCTGGCTGTCGCGGTGCACCGCCAGACCATCAAGGCGAAAGACAGGGGCGGAGATATGCGGTGCTGCGGACCCGCCGCCTTCCTTCGCGCTACGCAACGCGTTGCGATGGATCATGATGCTGAGCGCGATGGTCTTTTCGCCTTGGGTGTAAACCTCCGCCGCGCCGACACTCCGGGCTGTCGCGGTGTCGTCAAATTGCCTCAGCAGGCTGTTTTGGGTTGAGACGAACAAAGCGCTGCGTTGCAACTGCACCCCGACGATCCCTTCAACCGCCGCAAGATCATAGTCGGTGGCCGCCCAGCCGGGCGGTGCGGGCGGCAGGGCCGTGGCGGCATTGAACGGGATCGACAGGAAGATACCGTCACGCAAGTCTGCGACCGCACCGGCCATCGTTGCGAAGGCTCCGCAACGGCGGCGGCACCCCGCCTCGCGCCTGTCTTCATAGGCGGCGGCACCGCTATCGATCTGCGCGTTGACCTCATCCAGCACGGCCTCTTTGCGGTCTTCTGTCAGATAGTCGTCAAAGGCCAGCATACCGGCCGCCGTCAGCAACAGGATACCAAACAAGGCGATGAAGAAGGCGATCTTTTTCATGGGTGACCGACGTGAAGGGGCGGATTTTCACGGCCTTTGTCGGCTGCGAAAATGGCCACTTTATGACAGGCGTGATGATGTCCTGCGGCGTCTATCCGTTTTCGTGAAAGAAATCATAGACCGTCTGCGCCAATTTTTCCGACACGCCATCGACAGCCTTGAGGTCAGCCAGATTGGCCCGCGCGACAGCCTTGGCTGATCCGAAATGCGCCAGAAGCGCGCGCTTGCGGGTTGCCCCCACGCCGGGCACATCGTCCAGTGGGGTCGCCCCGATGGCCTTGGACCGTTTGGCCCGATGTGTGCCGATGGCAAAGCGGTGGACCTCGTCCCGCATCCGCTGGATGAAATAGAGCACCGGGTCATTGTGGCGCAGGGCCATGACGGGCTTGCCGGTGCGGTGGAATTCCTCTTTGCCTGCGTCACGGTCAAGGCCCTTGGCGACACCAACCATCGGAATGTCACTGACGCCGAGATCATCCATAATCTCGCGCACTGCACTGACCTGCCCCTGCCCGCCGTCGATCAGCAAAAGGTCCGGCCATGTACCCTGCGTACGGTCGGCGTCCTCTTTCAACAGGCGTTTGAAGCGGCGGGTCAGCACCTCTTTCATCATGCCGAAGTCGTCGCCGGGGGTCAGTTCGGTGTTCTTGATGTTGAACTTGCGATACTGGTTCTTGTCGAACCCGTCAGGCCCCGCGACGACCATGGCCCCAACGGCATGTGCACCCTGAATATGCGAGTTGTCGTAGACCTCTATCCGTTGCGGGGTGCTTGGCAGATCAAACGCCTCTGCCACACCTTTCAGCAGCTTCGCCTGCGTGGCGGTTTCCGACATCTTGCGGGCAAGGCTTTCGCGGGCGTTGCGCAGCGCGGACTGCACCAGCTCAGCCTTTTCGCCGCGCTGGGGGACGACGATGTCCACCTTGCGGCCTGCCTTTTCGCAAAGCGCCTCTGCCATCAGGTCTTCGTCGTCCAGCCCGTGCGACAGGATCAGCATGCGCGGCGGTTCACGGTTGGAATAGAATTGGCCGACGAAAGCCTCCATCACTTCGGACGGGTCCTCATCCCCGCTGACGCGCGGGTAGTAGTCATGGTTGCCCCAGTTCTGATTGGCGCGGATGAAAAACACCTGCACGCAGGCCTGTCCGCCATCACGGTGTAGCGCGATCACGTCCGCCTCTGCCGTCGCTTGCGGGTTGATGCCTTGCGCCGACTGCACCTGTGTCAGCGCCTTGATCCGGTCCCGCAGGGCGGC
>JAHDGO010000353.1 GCA_020627605.1 Yoonia sp. | reverse complement strand
TGTGCGGCGGCTTCTGCTTCTGCTGCTGCGGCAGCCTCAGCTTCGGCCTGTGCAGCGGCTTCGGCCTCGGCCAGGGCGGCGGCCTCCGCTTCTGCTTCGGCTGCTTTGGCTTCTGCGGCAGCAAGTGCTGCTGCGGCTTCTTCGGCGGCAGCTTCAGCTGCGGCCAGGGCTTCTGCTGCAGCTGCGGCCGCTTCTTCTGCGGCAGCGGCTTGTGCTTCTGCTTCGGCTTTCGCTTCGGCCGCGGCGATTTCAGCGGCGGAGGCGGCCGTGTTCGGTTCCACCCCGTCGATGCAGGGGATAATCAATTCCATGCCGATGTTCAGCGCAGAAGGGTCAGGGCCAATCTTGTCTGCGTTGGCGGCATAGATATCGTTCCCGCGGGTCGCGGTGCCATAGGCCCACTCTGAAATATTGGACAGCGTGTCCGCCCCTTCGACGACGTATGTCTTTCCGCAAACAATCTCGTCTGAATGCGCAAGCGCTGGCGAAGCAGCGTTCACACCGGCAAGAATCAGACCGCAATATGCGATGTGCAATTTCTTCATTTGATAACCCTCTAACTATTCAACTTTGCTGTTATTTGCGCGGGAATCCTGACTGAATTGTGGCAGATACTGTCTAAATGGATAATTTTTTTGGTTCCGTTCCGTCACGCGCTTTCGGTGCGCCACGGCACGCGTCACTGCGGCAAGGTCAGGACGGTCGTCAGGATCGCCGTCGTCGCAAAAATCGCAATGAATGCTGCCCATTCAAACGAGATGGACCGCGCCAAGGATCGTGCTGCGGCAACGTTGCCTGCGCGCATGCCCGGCACAAAACGCGTCTTGTTTGCCGCCGCCAAGGCGAGCAAGCCCGCAACGAGGAAAATTTTCGCAAGCAGGGTAAGGCCGTAGGGCGACTGCGTTAGCACTGCAAGGGATCCAACCAGGGCGTTGCCCATCACAAGGCCCGCAATGATGAGGACAGGCACAAGCACCAGCGCAATCCGTCCGAAGTGGTCTGCCGCTGCCGCGGCGCGGGGCAGGTTGGCGGGGTCCAGCGCAAGCTGTCTGAGTGGCGACAGCGCACCCATCCAAAGACTGACGACCAAAAGATGCAAGAGAAGTGCGATCTTTAGAAGCACATTGTCCTGATCGGGAACATGGCCAATGGCGACGAAGGACCAGACCGCAACGACGCCACTCGCGACCGAGAGCAGAACGCCGGGTCGTCCCAGGAAGACACCCACCACCAGCATGACAAGCCCGGCAAGGCGCAATCCGACGGCCGTGCCAACAGAGGTCGACCAGAGCAACCCCAGCATCTCAGGATCGGTCATACCACCCAGATCACCTGTCAGCATCGCGCCGCGCAGGCCAAACCCTGCAAGCGTTGCAACGAAACCAAGCACAGCAAAGCAGAGGACGCGTGCCCGGGGCATCGACAGCCCGAGCGCAATCACCGCCAGAACGGTGCCGAATGATCCAAAGACGCCGGCATATGTCGCTATTTTGGCAGCAACAGAGGCCCATCCCCAAATGTCAGGCATGCCTAGTCGACCATGAATTCAAACGATCCATTCATGGCGTGGCCGTCATCGCCCAACCCGCGCCATTCGATCAGATAGGTTCCAGAACCCATCGGCTCAATCGGGATGGAAAACTCTGATGTGAAACTGCGCAGTTCACTGAGGTCCAGATCGACCGGCGCATCATCGGCGTGTGTCATACTGACCCGCGTCAGCCTGATCCCGCTTGTGAATGTCATCACAAGCTCTTCCGGGATTTCCTCCACGATGGATTCAGCGGCGGGCACTGTCGTTTCCAGCATGGAATGGGCCGACGCCCCGCCGGGGATGGCCAGCATCCAGAAAAACATCAGGAGAGATCGCTTCATATTACTCTTGTCCCTTTTGGACCCGCGCTGACGCGCCCGCCGTGTCTAAGGACTGGCTAAACAAGGAATATGGCAATATCGCGACTGGACAGCGGCCGAAAGCGCTTCAACTCTCGCTGAGCGCCACTTTCATATCGGTGACCTGATAGATTACCTCGCCATCCGCTTCGACGATGCCGTTGGCGACACCCATCGTCAGGCGGCGGGTCTGGATCGCTTTGGTAAAGTCAACCTTATAGGTCAGCATCTTGCGGTCCGGGCGGACCATGCCGGTCAGTTTGACCTCACCCACACCCAGCGCATAGCCGCGCCCTTGCCAGCCGCGCCAGCCAAGGTTGAAACCGGTCAGTTGCCACAGACCATCAAGGCCCAGACAGCCGGGCATGATCGGGTTGCCGGGGAAGTGGCAGTCAAAAAACCACAGGTCAGGGATGATATCGAACTCTGCCACCACATGGCCCTTGCCGTGTTCACCGCCATCGCCAGAGATATCGGTGATCCGGTCCATCATCAGCATCGGCGGCGCCGGAAGCTGTGCGTTGCCTTCGCCGAAAAGCTCGCCCCGGGCGCATTTCAGAAGGGCGTCTTTGTCGAAACTTGTGGGATAGTCGGCCATAAAGCGGGTCTCATTCTTGTTGACTGCGTCAAAAGACCTCTACCACCGGGCGCTTTACAAGGGCAAGTCTGCGGCGTTTCTGACCGTTTTTGTTTGAATATTCCCCCTGAATTCACATATGTAAGGGCGTAGGCAGAAAAAGAGCGACCATGACAAACATCCAGACAGAGCGCAGTGCGACCTGGCTTGCGGGGGCCGGGTTACGCCCCACGCGGCAGCGGAT
>JAHDGO010000352.1 GCA_020627605.1 Yoonia sp. | reverse complement strand
GCCCAATGGCGACATCTTGCGCGCGGTAGCGGCCGACATTCATCCGGCCATGAAACCCGGCGCGGTGCATCTGGACTGCTCTACCGTGGATGTCGACAGTGCCCGCGCGGTGGCCGCAGCCGCAGCAGATCACGGGCTGTCCGCCGTTGACGCCCCCGTCTCTGGCGGTATTGGCGGGGCCACGAACGGCACACTGACCTTCATGGCTGGCGGGCCAACGGATGCCTTCGCCACCGTCAAACCCCTGTTCGACATCATGGGGCAAAAGGCTGTGCATTGCGGCCCGGCTGGCAACGGACAGGCCGCGAAAATCTGCAACAACATGATCCTTGGCGTCACAATGATCGCCACCTGCGAGGCTTTCGTGCTGGCTGACAAACTGGGCCTTGATCGGCACGCTATGTTCGACGTGGTCAGCACCTCTTCTGGCTATTCATGGACAATGAACGCCTATTGCCCCGCCCCCGGTATCGGCCCGCAAAGCCCTGCCGACAATGGCTATACCCCCGGTTTCGCGGCGGAACTGATGCTAAAGGACCTTCGCCTGTCCCAAATGGCGGCAGAGGCCGCGGATGCCGACACACCCATGGGGCAAGCCGCCACCGCCCTTTATCAGCAGTTTGTCGAAGCTGAAGACGGCAACGGTATGGATTTTTCCGCCATGCTACCCCGGTTTGAAAAGCGCGGGCGCGGCTGACCGCCATTTAACCGGACATGATATTGCATAGCCGCGCCCATGGCGTCATCTAAGCGGCACATCACCTCATCAGGATAGCCGCATGTTTCGCTTCACCAAACTCGCACTGATCACCACGCTGACCCTCGCACCGGTGCTGGCCGAAGCACAGGGCAACGGGCGTGGAAACGGACGCGGTAACAACCCGCTGAACTGCCCGCCCGGCCTTGCCAAGAAGGACCCCCCTTGCGTGCCGCCAGGTCTTGCCCGCCAGGGCGTCACCACACAGGAATATCTCAACATCGACGATGATGAATGGGAAGAAATCACTGCAGACAACCCAGAACTGGCCGATGATGACGATGACGAAGCTGATCGGGACGATGACACGCCTACCGGCCCGCTGAATGACGAAGAGGTGGCCGAGGTCTTTGACCTCGACCCACCGCCACCCGGCCAAAGCTATGGCGTGATCGACGGAAAGGTTGTGCTGCTCGACCCCGAAGAGGCGCTGATCCTCGAACAGGTCAAGATCATCTCAACCCCAGTTCAGCCCGGCAATGACATCAACGTCGTGCCGGATGTGGCATTGGATCAGGATCAGCTGATCGCCATCTATGATCTGCCACCGGCCCCGCCGGGCAGCAGCTATGCGGTGATTGACGGCGAAATCTATGCAGTCCCCGCAGAGACGTTCGGCCTTCTCCAGATCATTCAGATCGCTACGGCGATCTGACTATTCCGCCGCGACCTTGCGCGCGCCCAGCATGTCCTTGAGGTAGCGACCGGTATGGCTTTCCGCGACCTCTGCCACCTTTTCCGGAGTGCCGGTCGCCACGATCTTGCCACCGCCATCGCCGCCCTCTGGCCCAATGTCGATGATATGATCAGCGGTCTTGATGACGTCGAGGTTGTGTTCAATGACAATAACAGAATTGCCCTGATCGACCAATTCATGCAGCACTTCCAACAACTAGCGCACGTCCTCAAAATGCAGGCCCGTGGTCGGTTCATCCAGAATATAGAGCGTGCGCCCGGTCGACCGTTTCGACAATTCCTTCGAAAGCTTCACGCGCTGCGCCTCGCCCCCTGACAGGGTCGTCGCCTGTTGGCCCACCTTGATATAGCCAAGACCAACGCGCATCAGCGCATCCATCTTTTCGCGGATCGACGGAACGGCGGTAAAAAAGGCCTGCGCATCCTCCACCGTCATGTCCAATACATCAGCGATGGATTTGCCCTTGAACTTGATCTCCAGCGTTTCGCGGTTGTAGCGCGCGCCCTTGCAGGTCTCGCAAGTGACATAGACGTCGGGCAGAAAATGCATCTCGATCTTGATGACACCATCGCCCTGACAAGCCTCGCAGCGCCCGCCCTTGACGTTAAAGCTGAAGCGTCCGGGCTTGTAACCACGCGCCTTGGCCTCTGGCATCCCGGCAAACCACTCGCGGATGGGGGTAAAGGCCCCGGTATAGGTCGCGGGGTTTGACCGTGGCGTGCGCCCGATGGGTCGCTGGTCGATGTCGATGACCTTGTCGAGGTGTTCGAAGCCCTTGATCGTCTCGCATGGGCCGGGTGTCTGGCGCGCCCCGTTCAGCTTCATCGAAGCATTCTTGAACAGCGTCTCAATCGTCAGCGTTGATTTACCGCCGCCTGACACGCCGGTCACACAGACAAACTGGCCCAGCGGGAAATCGGCCGTCACGCTTTGCAGGTTGTTGCCGGTGGCCTTGACCACGGTCAGCTTCTTGCCCTTGCCCTTGCGGCGCTTGGCCGGCACGGCGATCTCGCGCGCGCCGACAAGGTATTGCCCGGTCACGGATGCCTCGTTGGCCATGATCTCTTGCGGGGTGCCCTTGGCCACCACCTGACCGCCGTGTACGCCAGCACCGGGTCCGATATCGAAAACATAATCCGCCTCGCGGATCGCTTCCTCGTCGTGTTCGACAACAATCACCGTATTGCCTTGATCACGCAGGTTTTTCAGCGTCGTCAGCAGGCGGTCATTGTCGCGCTGGTGCAGGCCGATGGACGGCTCGTCCAGCACATAAAGCACGCC
>JAHDGO010000351.1 GCA_020627605.1 Yoonia sp. | reverse complement strand
GACGACAGCGGCATGTGGTGCGCAGTTGTTGCCCTGCGCCTGCGCGTGCTGAGCCGCCAGCATCATGGCCCCGATCCCAAAGGACATCAGAAAGAAAGTGCGTCGCATGTCGTTCCCCTTGTCTGGGCAGGGCATCAGAGCTGCCCCGCAATCCGGGCCAATGGTCTGTCCAATATCGCTGAAATTGGTTAAGCCACCGTGACGGTGGGCCGACGCTGCGTTGCGGCAATTTAGGCTTGAATGATTTGCCAAAATCTGGCGAGTTGCGCGCAAGATTATTGCGAGGAAGATTCGATGCATGACCGCTCTTACCGCTCTGCCCTCTATATTCCCGGGTCAAAGGACCGGGCGCTGGACAAGGCGCGGGGGTTGCCGGTGGATGTGATCCTGTTCGATCTGGAGGATGCGGTCACACCGGATGCCAAAGTTGCTGCACGCGATACCTTGTTCGCGGCATTGGCTGAGGGGGGATATGGCCAGCGCTTGAAGATCGTGCGCATCAACGCATTGGATACTGCCTGGGGCAAGGCCGATGCCGCCGCGGTGGCGGCAATGGATTGCGACGCGATCCTGCTGCCCAAGGTGAACGGACCGGAAGATGTGGATGCGCTGGCCGCACTTGTGCCGGACCTGCCGATCTGGGCCATGATGGAAACACCGCAAGGGGTGCTGAATGCCGCAGCGATTGCCGCCCATCCACGTCTGGCGGGCTTTGTGCTGGGCACCAATGATCTGGCCAAGGACCTCAATTCACGCAGCCGCGCGGCGCTGACGACGTCGCTGCAACTGTGTGTGCTGGCCGCGCGGGCCGCCGGAATTGTGGTGCTGGATGGTGTCTACAATGCCTTTAAGGACGAAGACGGATTGCGCGCTGAATGCACCGAAGGCCGCGACATGGGGTTTGACGGCAAGACGCTGATCCACCCTGCGCAGGTGGCCATTGCCAATGCGTCCTTTGGCCCGACAGCCGAGGAAATTGATCTGGCAGAACGCCAGATTGCTGCCTTTGAGGCGGCAGAGGCTGAAGGGCAGGGTGTTGCCGTTGTTGATGGCCGGATCGTTGAAAACTTGCATATCGTGACCGCCCGCGCGACGCTGGCCAAAGCAAAGGCCATCGCAGCGCTGGAGGCGGAATGACACTTCTTATTCTCGGGGTCGCCCTGTGGTGGGCGGCGCATCTGTTCAAACGGCTGGCCCCCGGTCCAAGGGCCAAACTGGGCGAGCCTGGCAAGGGGCTGGTCACGGTTCTTTTGATCATCAGCGTCGTCTTGATGGTCATCGGCTATCGCGGCGCAGATGGCACGGTCTATTGGGGCCGCGAACCGATGTGGGTCGGGATCAACAACATTCTTATGGTGCTGGCGATCTATTGCTTTGCTGCAAGCGGGGCGAAAGGGGCCAAGGTCTGGCTGGGCACCAGGCTGCGCCATCCGCAGTTGACCGGGTTTTCGATCTGGGCAGTGGCGCATTTGCTGGTCAATGGTGACACGCCGTCTTTCGTGCTGTTCGGCGGCCTGCTGGTCTGGGCGGTTATCGAGGTGCTGATCATCAACGCACAGGAAGGCCCATGGCAGCGCCCGCCGCGCGCCCCGGCCAAGAAAGAGGTTGTGGCGATCATCATGACGTTGATCGTGACCGCCGTCGTCATGGCCATTCACTACGCCCTTGGCGTCACACCCTGGGGGTAACATGCCAAAGATCTACCGCTTGCTGACCGAAGACGACACATCCGCCTTTTGCCACAAGGTGTCAGAGGCCTTGTCAAAGGGCTGGGACCTGCACGGCAGCCCGACCTATGCCTTCGACCACGCCAATGGTGTCATGCGCTGCGGGCAGGCGGTGACGAAAGAGATCGATCAACCCTATTCGCCAGACATGAAACTGGGACAGCAATGAGCAAGACAAACGCAGGCCGCTTTTTTGAGGATTACGCCGTTGGTGATGTGATCACTCACGCGGTGCCACGCACCATCAAGATGGGCGAACGCGCGCTTTATCATGCGCTCTACCCGGCGCGGCATGCCTTGCATTCCTCTGACCAGTTCGCGCAAAGCTGCGGTCTGCCGTTTAGCCCGCTGGATGATCTGGTCACGTTTCATACGGTATTCGGCAAAACCGTGCCTGATATCTCGCTGAATGCTGTCGCCAATCTTGGGTATGCCGAAGGGCGCTGGATCACCCCGCTGTGGCCCGGTGATACGATCACCGCCACGTCAGAGGTGATCGGCGTCACACAGAACTCCAACGGGAAAAGCGGTGTTGTCTGGGTCCGCACAACAGGGCGCAACCAGCATGATGAGGTGCTGATGTCCTATGTGCGCTGGGTCATGGTGCGCAAGCGCGGGGATGGTCCCGCACCCGAAACCGTGATCCCGGAACTTGCGCAGGCGGTGGCAGCGGATGATCTGGTGATCCCGCGCGGTCTGGACTTCACCAGCTACGACTTTGCACTGGCCGGAGAACCGCATCGGCTGGGCGACTATGCCGTGGGCGAGGTGATTGACCATGTCGATGGTGTCACCGTGGAGGAGGCCGAACATATGCTCGCCACCCGCCTGTGGCAGAACACGGCCAAGGTGCATTTTGATGCGACGAACCGGCCTGACGGCAAACGCTTGATCTATGGCGGGCATGTCATTTCGCTTGCCCGCGCGCTGTCATTCAACGGGTTGGCGAACGCGCAGATGATCGTCGCGCTCAACGGCGGTGCCCATGCCAACCCCTGCTTTGCCGGTGATACGGTTC
>JAHDGO010000350.1 GCA_020627605.1 Yoonia sp. | reverse complement strand
CCACGAGGCTGGCGCGTTTCCCGGTGCGATGCGCACGCGTTTCGGCAAGTTTGAATTCGCCCGCCAAGGCACCGTCTTTCTGGACGAGGTCGACAGCCTGTCGCCTGCCGTTCAGGCAAAGCTTTTGCACGCCGTGCAGGAAAGGCAGATCACACGGCTTGGCGGCAATGATCCGGTTACACTGGATATCAGGGTGATTGCCGCGGCAAAGACCGATCTGACCGCCGCCGTTGCAGATGGCAGCTTTCGCGCTGATCTGTTGTATCGCCTGAATGTGGTGACGGTGACTGTGCCGCCGCTGCGGGACCGCCGCGACGATATTCCGTCGTTGTTCCTCAACCTCGCGGCACAGGCGGCCGCACGTTATTCCAGACCGCTGCCTGACGTCCCTGCCCCGCTATTGGCAGAACTGGCCACAGCCGACTGGCCCGGTCATGTACGCGAGCTGCGCAATGCCGCCGACAGGTTTGTTCTGGGCCTCGGGCCGACCGGCGAACGGCCTGCTGAAGTGGGCACAGCCACACTCGCCACCCGCATGGCCGCACATGAAAAAGCGCTGATCCTTGCAGCGCTGACGGCCCAGGGCGGCAGCCTGAAACAGACCTATGAGGCCTTGGGGCTGTCGCGCAAAGCGCTTTACGAAAAGATGCAAAAGCACGGGATCAGCAAGGATGACGCTGAAACCTGAAGGGGCGATGTCACCTTTTCCACCCATCGTTTCACCGTATTGCCCCCTTCGCGACCCACCGGACACCTGTCCAACGCGGTGTTAGCGCAAACAGATGCAATCACCCCTTGAAGCCGCGCGTCCTGCAAGTGGATCACTGCGCCATCCGGTCTATGTCGCATAACGTGACAAGATCACTGTCGATCCGGGAGAGATCGACACACAACGTGGAGGAAACACCATTATGAAACTCGCAGCACTTATTGCGACCACCGCACTGACGGCAACATCTGTCTTTGCGGACGGCCATATCGATAAAACCGGCTGGCCTGAAAGCTTTACAGTCGGCACCGCATCGCAAGGCGGCACCTATTTCGCCTATGGCTCTGGCTGGGCCAACCTTGTGGCCGAAGAGCTCGGCCTGACAGGTGGCGGCGAAGTGACCGGTGGCCCAATGCAGAACATGGCGCTGGTCCATACTGGCGACGCGCAGTTCGGCATGACCACAATGGGCCCTGCGGCTGAATCCATTGCCGGCACGAACCCTATCGCACCGGGTCTGGAAATGACCAATGCCTGCGCGATGTTCCCGATGTATCAGACACCGTTTTCGGTAACGGCGCTGTCATCTTCTGGCATCACATCCATCGATGAAATTCCTGATGGTGCGCGCATCGGCTTTGGCCCTGCCGGGTCCACATCCGACACCTACTTTCCGCGCATGATGGAAGAACTTGGCGTCAACTTTGAGCGTCGCAACGGCGGTTGGACTGACCTTGGCGGTCAGCTGCAGGATGGTCTTTTGGACGTGATCGCCTTTGCCGCCGGTGTACCGGTGCCAGCCGTCAGCCAATTGGAAGTGCAGACGGACGTGAACATCATCGAGTTCACCGAGGAAGAGCAGGCAACGATCATGGCCGCTTTCCCAGTGGCACAGTTTGATATCGCTGCCGATACTTACACCACACTGGAAAGCGATGCGCGATCAGTGTCCATGTGGAACTTCGCCATTGCGAACTGCGATTTGCCAGCCTCTTTCGTGAAGGCCGCTGTTGATGTGGTCATGTCGGACAACGAGCGGATGGTGAATATTCACCGCGCCGCCCGTTCGACCCTGCCTGAGAACTACACCAAGAACGCAGGCGTTCTGCCATGGCACCCCGGTGCGGCGGAATGGTTCGTTGAAAACGCAGGGGCCGATATCCCTGCCGACCAGATCTTCGGCAACTAAGATACTGGACCAATCAGGGCCGCGTCACTGGCGCGGCCCTTCTACATCAGACTGTGAAATGAAACGCCGCCCGATCCGATGATCGCCGCGGCGCTGCGAGGGCGCGCCATGACCACCGACACCCGCAAGGATGACCTGACCGACGGACCCGTGATTGCCGATGGTGTTGATGACGAACCGGTTGAAAACAATCGTCGCGTCTTTACCGGGCGCACTTATCTCGCGATCGCAGCACTTTCTGCTTTCTACGCCCTGTTTCACATGGCCGCCCTCAACGGTTGGTCGATCAAGGGCTGGACCGGGGTAGATATCCCCTTTCTGCCCGTCTTTCCGATGGAGACGTGGAATTTCCGCATCGTACACATCGCCGGTGCGCTGATCCTTGGCTTTACGCTCTAT
The DNA here is from genome assembly GCA_020627605.1 of Yoonia sp. Classification (GTDB taxonomy): domain Bacteria; phylum Pseudomonadota; class Alphaproteobacteria; order Rhodobacterales; family Rhodobacteraceae; genus Yoonia. The sequence goes on along the minus strand of JAHDGO010000350.1, from coordinate 463 downwards.
TCTGCCCGCGCGTTTCCTGATGCGGACAGCGGCGGCAGGCATCCGCTTGACCTGCTTGCGGTTGTGGCACTGCTGCCAGCGATCTATGCCTGTTACACCGCGCTGGGGTTTGCCGTGCAAATCCAAAACGGTGTGATGTGGAACGGGATTGATGAGGGGATCAGGGCCGCCGAAACCTACCACTACGGCTATCCGCTTATCGGCGCCACGGTCGCTGGCATTGTCATCGGCTGGCTGCGCCCACGTATGCGCGGAATTATTGCGCCAGCCGATATTGTGCTCAGCGTCTGCGGTATTGCCGTTGCCATCTATCTGATCACCATTTTCGGCACACTGATGCGCAATTCCACCGGGACACCATTCGCCCCGATCGGGATGAGCCTTGCCGCCGTGGCTGGCACCGCCCTGATCATGGAACTGACACGGCGCGTCGCAGGGATGGCCCTGATCGTGATTGCGGGTG
>JAHDGO010000349.1 GCA_020627605.1 Yoonia sp. | reverse complement strand
GATCAGCACGACCGGCACGCCCGCCGCCGCGGCAAAGCCCATATTGGCTATATCGCCTGCGCGCAGGTTCACTTCTGCCGGGCTGCCAGCGCCTTCGACAATCACCAGATCGCGGCCAGCACCGATACGGTTGAAACTGTCCAGAACGGCTGGCAGCAGGCTGGCCTTGTGGCGGCCATAGTCGCGCGCCTTCATTGTCGCATGACGCTGTCCCTGCACGATGATTTGCGCGCCGACCTCTGATTCAGGCTTCAGCAGAACAGGGTTCATGTCGACAAGCGGATCAAGACCACACGCCATCGCCTGCAACGCCTGTGCGCGGCCAATCTCGCCACCGTCCACGGTCACGGCGGCATTGTTCGACATGTTCTGCGGCTTGAACGGGGCCACCGACAGGCCACGCTGCACACAGGCGCGCGCAATGCCAGCGACCAACATGGATTTGCCCACATTTGATCCCGCGCCCTGTATCATGATGGCCTTGGTCATCTTGTCCCCTTTCGGTAACGTCATAGGGGCGCAGATCGCGCGGGGAAAGACCATGAACACACCAGCGCATCTGATTTTCGGCATGACCGCATTTGGCAGGGCCGGGCGGCCAGCCGTCACCGGGGCCGCACTCGCCGGGTCGCTCTTGCCTGATCTGTCACTTTATCTGATGGCAGGCTGGCATTTGCAGGTGCTTGGCACCGCGCCAGACGTGGTCTTTGGCCAGCTTTATTTCTCGGATGCCTGGCAAAGCATCTTTCGCATCGACAATTCGATGATCCTTTGGGGGATCGGGCTGGTGATCGCGATCATGGCGCGGTCCGCCATCGGTATCGCGCTGTGTGGTGCCGCGCTGATGCATCTGGGGCTGGACTTTGCCTTTCACCATGATGACGGGCGGGCGCATTTCTGGCCGATCACCAACTGGATTTTCGAAAGCCCTGTCAGCTACTGGGACCCCGCCCAATACGGCAATATCGTCGGCCCGATGGAGGTGGCGCTGTCGCTGTTGTGCTGTGCGCTGCTGTGGCGGCGCTTTGCCCATTGGGGGATGCGCGGGCTGATCGTGGCGTTGGGGGCGATGGAATTTGCCCCTTTCATCATTTTCGCCATCATGTTTTCAGGCGGCTGAAACAAAAAACGCGGCCCCGCAGGACCGCGCATTTTGATGTAGATACAAGCTTTGCCTTAGGCGGCGCGTGCTTCCTGCTCTGCAGCATTCCGGCGCTCACTTTCCTCCCGAGAAAGCGCGACAGACGTCCGCACGCCTTTGCCCACAAATTCCATCAGGCCGGACACGACACGTTCGTTCGGGTCGATCCCGGCGCATGACAACACTTCACGACCGTCACGCGACCGCGCCCAACGCGCGATCTGTTCCGGACCATTGCCATATTTCTTGTCGTCTGCGATCGCATCATCCAATGCGGCGAGGACAACGGCAGCAAAGAGCTTGCGGGCACGGTTACCTTGTTCATTGTTAAAGGCTGTACCGTCGACGAAATCTCTCATCATGTTTCCTTTTTTGCTCTTGTAGTTCCCGCGTGCGGGCCTTTATGCCTGCTCCTGATCGATTCGGGGGTTCTCTTTTGGAATGGCAGACATGCGTCAAACGCATAGCTTAACCATTCGTTCCCCCGCCTTTGACACGATCTTGTCAGGCTCCCACGTGGTCGATATAGCCTTCGAAATCCTTTAATCAACCTTAACAAAATAACTGAGACAGAGTGACCCATGCCAAAAATCAACGGTAATGAAATCCGCCCGGGCAATGTTCTGGAACACGAAGGCGGCCTTTGGGGCGCGGTCAAGGTTGATCACGTCAAACCCGGCAAGGGCGGGGCATTTGCGCAGGTCGAGCTGAAGAACCTGCGTGACGGTCGCAAGCTGAACGAACGTTTCCGCTCTGCCGACAAGGTGGAACGTGTGCGTCTGGACCAGAAAGACCAGCAATTCCTGTTTGAGGACGGCGATATGCTGACCTTCATGGACAGCGAGACTTATGAACAGATTGCATTGCCAGCCGATATTCTGGGCGACCGCCGCCCGTTCCTGCAGGACGGCATGACCGTGCAGATCGAATATTACGGTGAAGAGGCGCTGAACGTCAGCCTGCCGCAAAAGGTTGTATGCAAGGTCGTGGAAACAGAGCCAGTCGTCAAAGGCCAGACCGCCGCCAACAGTTTCAAACCTGCGGTGTTGGACAATGGCGTGCGTGTGATGATCCCGCCGTTCGTCGGGCAGGACGAGGATATCGTCGTGAACACCGAAACTTTCGAATATTCCGAACGCGCCTAATCCTGGCGCGTCACGGTCGCATTGGCTGCCTGCATGTCACCTTCGGCGCGGTCAAACCGCAAATAGGCCAGCGCGCCGTCCCCTGACACAGTGTGCAGCGTGCCGACAGGTTTGCCATCTGCTGTGATGAGGTCGCCGGGTGCCGCTGTCCCTGACAGGCTGACCCGCGCGATCCCTTTGCGCAATGTCGTCTTGTGCTTCATCCGGGCCACAATTTCCTGCCCGACAAAGCACCCCTTTCTGAAGTCAACGCCATTGAGCCGCTCAAACCCGGCTTCCAGAATATAGGTGTCCTCTGTCAGCTCGATCCCGGTCGCGGGAATGCCATGCGCCACGCGCAAGGCATCCCAATCCGTGGTGTCGCTGATGTCGCTGGTGCCATAATGCCGCCAGCCCAAGGCGGAATGCCTGGGATCTGGCAGTGCGCCGTCAGGCGGGCTGCCAACCCCGCGTGACACAACCAGTTCGGTCACATCAATTGTTACATC
>JAHDGO010000003.1 GCA_020627605.1 Yoonia sp. | reverse complement strand
ACAGGGCTTGCTTACGTCTATTATAACCGCTCCGAGGCTGAATTGCAGGAGGCCGCCGTCGCCGCTGGCGAAGGGGTCAACGGCAAGGGCGGCACCTTCCTTGTCACCACCGGCAAGCACACTGGCCGGTCGCCCAAGGACAAGTTCGTCGTGCGCACGCCGGATGTGGAAGACACAATCTGGTGGGAGAACAACCCCCCGATGGAGCCTGCGAAGTTCGATGTGCTCTACGCTGACATGCTGGCCCATATGAAGGGTGGCACCTACAATGTGCAGGACCTGTTCGGTGGCGCCGACCCGGCGCATCGGCTCGACGTGCGGGTCGTGACAGAGCTGACATGGCATGGTCTGTTTATCCGGCATCTGCTGCGCCGCCCGGAGCGTGCCGAGTTGGAAAGCTTCGTCCCAGATTTCACCATCATCAACTGCCCCAGCTTCAAGGCTGACCCGGCAAAGCACGGCTGCCGGTCTGACACGGTGATCGCGCTCAACATGGAAAAGAAACTGATCCTGATCGGTGGCACGGAATATGCCGGTGAAAACAAGAAATCCGTCTTTACCCTGCTGAACTACCTGCTGCCCGAAAAAGGTATCATGCCGATGCACTGTTCGGCCAACCACGCGCCGGGCAACCCCGTGGACACGGCGGTTTTCTTTGGCCTTTCCGGCACCGGCAAGACGACCCTGTCGGCTGATCCGACCCGCGTGCTGATCGGCGACGATGAACATGGCTGGTCGGACCGCGGTACCTTCAATTTCGAAGGCGGTTGCTACGCCAAGACAATCGGTCTGGATCCAGAGGCAGAGCCTGAAATCTACGCCACCTGCGAAATGCCGCATACGGTGATCGAGAACATGGTCTACGATCCTGACACGCTGGAGCTGGATTTCGAGGATGACAGCCTGACAGCCAACATGCGCTGCGCTTATCCGCTGAACTATATCTCCAACGCATCTGACAGCGCACTTGGCGGACATCCCAAAAACATCATCATGCTGACCTGCGATGCCTTTGGCGTGCTGCCCCCTATCGCGCGGCTGACACCTGCGCAGGCGATGTATCACTTCCTGTCAGGCTTCACCGCCAAGGTCGCCGGGACAGAGCGCGGCGTGACGGAACCGCAGCCCACGTTCTCGACCTGTTTTGGTGCGCCCTTCATGCCGCGCCGGCCAGAGGTGTACGGCAATCTGTTGCGCAAGAAAATCGCGAGCCATGGCGCAACCTGCTGGCTGGTGAACACCGGCTGGACAGGCGGGGCTTATGGCACAGGGTCGCGGATGCCGATCAAGGCGACACGCGCCCTGCTGTCGGCGGCGCTTGACGGCACGCTGATCGAAAGCACATTCCGCCGCGATCCACACTTCGGGTTTGAGGTGCCGGTATCGGTTGACGGTGTTGATGACGGCTTGCTGAACCCGCGCGACACATGGGCCGACAAATCAGCCTATGATGCGCAGGCCAACAAGCTGGTTGCGATGTTCTCTGACAATTTTGAGAAATACGTGCCCTTCATCGACGACGACGTGAAAGCCGCTGCAATCGGCTGAGGCGACGCGCGTCGCTTTTGCTGTGCGCTGCGATCATCTAGGGTGCGGGTCATGTTGACTCGCGCCCTTTTCATTTTCTGCCTGTTATTGACGCCACTCGCGGCCCTGGCAGAGATGGCGAAGGGCGACGCCATCACCTCGCTTGAGGCCGGTATCATCTGCCCACCAGAGCCATTCGATGCGGCCCCGGCCCCGGATACGCTTGCGGGGCAAACACATGTGATTACCGAAGACCCGCCATTTGTGTCCAACAGTCAGGTGGTGCCTGCCGCGCTGGGTGTCGGTTTTGGCATCAAGGCTCTGTCAGACGCCCCGGGCGGGCTGCCCGGTGTGATCGTGCGCGTGTCGCACCCGCCCATGGGCGAAAACGGCCGCCAGACGCAAAGCTTTATCACCGCGATCAGCGGGCAATCGCCCTCTGTCACCTTCTACCAGTTCGATCACACTTATGAACTGGTGCAGGGCACATGGACGATCGCGGCCTACGCTGGCGACCTGGAGCTTTACGCCGTCACGTTTGAGGTGGTTGATCCGCGCCTTGTGCCGGAACTGGCAGGCGCCTGTAACTTTGCAGAGCTGCTGTCCTAACCCATGACCCCACGACGGATCAGATTGGCCCCGGCAATCACCAGTACCCAGAGCGTTACGCGGCGGAACCGTTCCTGATCAAAGCGGTCGCCCAGCTTGAACCCCAGCCACATGCCCACCAGCGCCGGTGGCACCAAAGACGCAGAAAAGACCCATGTCTGCGCATTCAATATGCCGGACTGCAGATGCCCCAGAAACAGCATCACCGACCCCAGGCCGTAGATCACGCCCTGCACCGCCATCTGCTGCGCACGCGGCGTGTTCAACGCCAGAAGATACAGCACCGTTGGCGGGCCCCATGTGCCGGCGAGGCCACCCAATGTTCCCGCCAGCGCCCCCGCGGTCCACTCAAACGGGCGGCGCATCGTTGCGCTGATCTGAGGACGCCAGCCAATCAACTGGATGATGCACAGGCCAACAACCGGTACACCCAACACAATGAACATCAGGTCCGATGGAATGCTGCGCACAAACTGTGCCGCCACAAGGATCATCACGCAGACAACAAGGATATAACGCCAATGTTCTGCCAGCCCGGCGCGGGCCTTCCCAAGCCCTGCCTTGGCCACCTGCATGACATTGGTGGTGACAATGGGGATGATGATGCCCGCCACCACAACCTCTGGCGCGATGACAATGCCCATGCCAGAGATCATGATCAGTGGCATCGCGAACCCGACGGCACCTTTGACAAAGCCGCCCAGCAATGTCACCGCACAGGCAAAGACAAATACGGACAGTGAAACAAGGTCCATGATCGCAGTCATAGCCTGTCTTACGCCAACAATCCGCACATGCCAGCAGAAATTCCGCTGCGACATTTATGTGCGCAATGCGATATCCAGACGAATAATTATTGCGCTGCAACTGCGAACACTCTATCTCTGCGCCTGCAAATTGAAGGAGTCGCCAAAATGCCCCATGATGGTCAGGAAATGCTGATGTCGAAAACACCTGCCTTGCCTGATTTGCTGGGGCTGACTGCCGCCGCCCTGCCTGCCGTCGATGACGTGCTGGCGCGCGCCAAGGACGCGGTACGTGCGCTGGTGACGGAAGGCGACCGCGTTTCCGGCAAGCTGATCGAGGATCATCAGACCGCCGCCCATGGTCTGGCGTGGCTGGCCACCTACGCTCAGGCGCTGCAGCAGATGCAGGGCTGGGCGGAACGGCTGGAGCAACAGGGAAAATTCGGCGAGGTGGAACAGCTGATCCACCAGATCGCATTTGGCGAGTATCTTTGGCAGGTCTACGGCGGCATCCCGATGAGCCAGGGCGAAATCATGCGCCTGCAGGACATCGGCCTTTCACAGGAAGATATGCGCGCGCTGATGGCCCCAGCCGTGATGACGCTGACCCAGTCCGGCAACACGCAAGCCGCGCGGATGCGGCTGGTCGCGCTGATGCAGGAACAATCCGCCAATATCACTGTCGGTGCCACCGGCCTTGATGATGAACTGGAAATGATCCGCGAACAGTTCCGCCGCTTCAGCATCGACCGGATCGAACCCGACGCACATGACTGGCACCTGAAAGACGAATTGATCCCGCTGGAGATCATCGACGAAATGGCCGAGATGGGCGTCTTTGGCCTGACCATCCCCGAGGAATATGGCGGTTTCGGCCTGTCCAAGGCGTCGATGTGCGTGGTGTCGGAAGAACTGTCGCGCGGTTACATCGGCGTCGGCTCGCTCGGCACACGGTCAGAGATTGCCGCCGAACTGATCCTCTGTGGCGGCACCGAGGACCAGAAACAGAAATGGCTGCCCGGCCTTGCCTCTGCCGAGATCCTGCCAACGGCCGTCTTTACAGAGCCCAACACCGGGTCCGACCTTGGCAGCTTGCGCACCCGCGCTGTGAAAAAGGGCGACGATTGGGAGGTCACAGGCAACAAGACATGGATCACCCACGCCAGCCGGACACATGTGATGACCCTTCTGGCCCGGACCGACCCTGACACCACTGATTATCGCGGGTTGTCGATGTTTTTGGCCGAAAAGACGCCCGGCGACGACGACAATCCGTTCCCGACCCCCGGCATGACCGGCGGCGAGATCGAGGTGCTGGGGTATCGCGGCATGAAGGAATACGAACTGGCCTTTGACGGGTTTGCCGTGAAGGGCGAGAACCTGCTGGGTGGCGAGACCGGCAAGGGTTTCAAGCAACTCATGCAGACATTCGAATCCGCCCGTATCCAGACCGCCGCCCGCGCCGTTGGCGTGGCGCAATCAGCGCTGGATGTCGGCATGCAATACGCCAACGACCGCAAGCAATTCGGCAAATCCCTGATCAACTTCCCCCGTGTCGCCGGCAAGCTGGCCATGATGGCTGTGGAAATCATGGTGGCGCGCCAGCTCACCTATTTCAGCGCCCATGAAAAAGACAACGACCGTCGCTGCGACCTGGAGGCCGGAATGGCCAAACTGCTGGGCGCGCGCGTGGCCTGGGCCTGTGCGGACAATGCACTGCAGATCCACGGCGGCAACGGCTTTGCGCTGGAATATAAAGTCAGCCGGATTCTCTGCGATGCGCGCATCCTGAATATCTTTGAGGGGGCCGCCGAAATTCAGGCGCAGGTCATCGCGCGCAGGTTGCTGGGATAGGTTGTTTTCTGTCCACGGGCTGCTAGGTCTCTAGCCACCCCTGTGCAGGAGCCGCCACATGACCACCACAGTCCTTCTGACCGGCGCCTCCGGTTACATCGCAAAACACATCGCGCTGCAGCTGCTGGACGCGGGATATCACGTGCGCGGGTCTGTGCGCGATCTGGCGCGCGGCGCAGAGGTTATGGATGCGGTGCGGCCGCATCTGGCGGATCCCAGCGATCTGGACCAGCGGCTGACGTTTGTCGCGCTTGACCTCAACAGCGACGATGGCTGGGACGCGGCCATGACAGGGGTGGATGTGCTGATGCATACGGCCTCTCCCTTTCCGCTGACACAGCCCAAGGATGAGGATGAGTTGATCCGCCCTGCCGTTGATGGTGCCTTGCGGGCCTTGCGCGCGGCCAGGACGGCCGGGATCACACGGGTGATCCTGACATCATCAACCGTGGCGATCAGCGGCTCTGCGCTGCCCCCGGGTGACAGCAGCTTTGACGAAACGAACTGGACCGACCCGACCGATCCGACAGTTTCACCTTATGGGCGGTCCAAAACGCTGGCAGAACAGGCCGCTTGGGATTTCGTGCGCGATGACGCGCCAGAGATGCAACTGACGGTGATCAACCCCGGTTTTGTTCTGGGTGCGCCGCTGGATAGCAATTTCGGCACCTCCATCGACGTCATAGCCCGCGTGTTGCGCGGCAAGGACCCGATGGTGCCCGACATCGGCTTTTCCACCGTTGATGTGCGCGACGTGGCCGAACTGCATGTCACCGTGATCGACAAGGCAGAGACCCATGGCCAGCGGATCATGGCGGTCGACCGGTTCTTGTCATTTCAGGAACTGGCGCAGGCGATCAAATCTGCCTACCCGGATCGCCGGATCGCCACGCGTGTGGCCCCGCATGTCTTGATCAAGTTTCTGGGGCTCTTCGATCCGGCGATCAAATCGATCATTCCCAGCCTTGGCCGCGTTGACAAGACCGACAACAGCCGCGCCATGGGTGTGCTGGGGCGGGGTATGCGGCAGGCGCCAAAGGCCGCTGTCGCCTCTGCTGCCTATCTGATCGACAACAATCTGGCCTGATGTCAGCCCAGTCGGGCGATGGCATCCAGCAGGCGCGCGCGTGCTGGCGGCATGGGCCTGTCACCCAGCCCCTTGATCAGGCGGTGCGCGACGAAATAGCCGGTCGTGCCCAGTGCCTTGACCACCTCTGCGTTGCTGGCATCCCCCTGCCCGGCCAAAACGGCAGGCAATGGCAACATGCGATCCGCCCATTCTCCGGCACCTGCGGCGCTGACCGCGCGGCCTGATTTTGGTGACACATAAATCAGGTCATCTGACGTGCCGGTGACCGCACAGGCGCTCAGATCAAGAGCAAAGCCCATGTCCTCCAGCAATGCCTGTTCCCAGCGCAGATAGGCCAGAGGCCAAAGGTCAGATTGCCCCAGAAGGTCCAGCAGGCCGATGGTGCGGGCGTAAAGCTGCGCATGCGCCTCACGTTCGGGCAGGACCATGGTCAGGAGGCTACAGACCGCATTCAGACCGGCCAGCGCCAGCCTGTCGCCCAGCACCGCCGCCGCCCGGCTGCGCAGCGGTTCCACAGTGAAACTGCCAAGGTGACTGTCGAGCCGCGCCTTCCATGCCACCGCCACCTGCGCGCCGGGTTGCAGCACCGGGGCCAGTTTGCGGCTTGTGCCACCACGCACAACCCCCGCATGCCGCCCGTGGGCGGCGCTGAAGACCTCGACAATCACCGATGTTTCGCCGAAAGGCCGCGTGCCAAGGATCGCGCCTTCATCCTGCCATTCAATCATGGGCTATTTCTGCCCGGTTGCGCGCCAGTTGCAAGGGGCGCGGCGGCGGAGAGACCTGATGCCGCCGCAGCCAAAAAGCTATGCAAGCCCGGGTTCATCCAGCAGGTGACGCCCCTCGCGATCTTCGACTTCAATCACCCAGAGATCAGGATCAAAGCTGCGCTGCTTGGCCACTGACGCATCCACATCCGCCTCGGCCCCCTCTGCCAGCACCATCCATTTGCGATCACCGGTCATGAGGTCAAAACTGCGCTGATAGCAGCGGGCCTGCCCATCAAGCGTGTTCAGTTTGACCAGCACCGCGCCCGCAGTCGCGTCGCCGCGCTGCACCACAAAGGCGGGCACTTCGATCAGGCGCAGCCGTGTCAGATAGGCGGATACCCAGATCTCGGCCGTCAGTTTCACGTATTGCCGTCTTTGAAATCGAGGCCCATCTCGGTGTAACGCTCTGACTCTTCCAGCCAATTGGGCCGCACCTTGACCTGCACAAACAAATGCACGCGGCGGCCCAGAAACTCTTCCAGTTCCAGCCGGGCGGCCGTGCTGATGGCCTTCACGGTTTCGCCGCCCTTGCCCAGCACGATCCCCTTGTGCCCGTCGCGTGCAACATAGATCAACTGGTCGATGCGGGCAGATCCGTCTTCACGCTCTTCCCAGTTTTCGGTCTCGACCGTCAGTTCGTAGGGCAGTTCCTGGTGCAGGCGCAGCGTCAGCTTCTCGCGTGTCATTTCTGCCGCAATCATGCGCATGGGCAGATCGGCAATCTGGTCCTCAGGATAAAGGTAAGGGCCTTCCGGCACCTGTGTCACCAACCAGTCGCGCAGGGCGTCGCAACCATGGCCCCGTTCAGCCGAAATCATGAAGGTTTCAGCAAAGGGGTAGGCGTCGTTCATATCCTTGGTCAGTGCCAGCAGGACCTCTGTCTTGACCTTGTCGATCTTGTTGATGGCCAGCGCGACAGGGGCTTTGCCAGACCGCTCTTGCAGGCTGTCAAGGATCGCCTTGACGCCATCGGTCATCCCGCGATGCGCCTCGATCATCAGCACGACCACATCCGCATCAGCGGCCCCGCCCCATGCTGCGGCAACCATCGCGCGGTCAAGCCTGCGGCGCGGCTTGAACAGCCCCGGCGTGTCAACAAAGATCAGCTGCGCGTTCTCCGCCATGGCGACGCCGCGAATGCGCGCGCGTGTGGTCTGCACCTTATGTGTGACGATAGAGACTTTCGCCCCCACCATCCGGTTCAGCAGGGTCGATTTGCCCGCATTGGGTTCACCGATCAAGGCGACAAAGCCTGCTTTGGTTTGTGTATCAGTCATCCATCGACTTTCTTCAAAAGGGCAGCGGCAGCGGCCTGTTCGGCATGGCGTTTTGACCCGGCTGTCGCCTGTTCTTTCGCGCCGGAGGCCAGACGCGCCTCAATCGTGAACACAGGCTGGTGGTCAGGCCCGCTGCGCGCCACCTCGATATATTGCGGCGGCAGCTCGCCACGCGCCTGCGCCCATTCCTGTAGCGCGGTTTTGGCATCGCGCGCATCCTCGGCCACGTTGTGAATGCGCGCCCCCCAGAGGCGCAGAACCATATTACGCGCAGCGTCGAACCCGCCATCCTGATAGACGGCCGCGATCACAGCCTCCATCGCGTCAGCCAGCAGCGCCTCTTTGCGGCGCCCACCTGATTTCATTTCTGACCGGCCCAGTTTCAGCACCGCACCCAGATCAATCTGGCGGGCCACATCGGCACAGGCCTCCCGCCGGACAAGCGCGTTGAAACGCGGGGCAAGCAGCCCTTCCGGCGCGTTGGGATCAGCCTGCAGCAGAGCCTCTGCCATCACAAGGCCCAAGACGCGATCGCCCAGAAACTCCAACCGCTGATTGTCGTCGCGGTGCGCGCTGACCATAGACGAATGAGTGACGGCACGGATCAGGGTTTCGGGCTTGGCAAAGCGGTAGCCCAGCCGGTCGCAAAAGGCGTTGAGTTCGGCTGAGAGCTTCAATCGAGCGCCTTGAAGAAACGGTCGCTGCGCCACGTCCAGAACGCCAGCATGCGCCGGCCTGCGGATGAGAACATCACGCGGTCAGCGCGGCCCACGATATCCTTGCGCTCGACAAAGCCGACGCCACGGGCAGACTGCGCCACGCGGCTGTCGGTGGAATTGTCGCGGTTATCACCCATGAAGAAGAACTGCCCTTCCGGCACGGTGAACACGCCAGTGTTGTCGATGGCGCGCGGCCCGACATTCAGGATGCTGTGGCTGACGCCGTTTGGCAGGGTTTCGATAAAGCGTTCCTTTTCACAGACCGCACCAAAACCAACCGCACCATTGCTGCATTGCGGGCGCATCGACAATGGGCCCTGCGGTTCCATGACCTCGGTGAAGACCCCTGCAGGTTCGATCTGGACAGGTTCATCGTTGATATAGAGCAGCCCATCCTGCATCTGGATGCGGTCGCCAGGCATGCCGATCACACGCTTGATGAAATCGCGCCCATCCACGGGATGCCGGAAAACAACGATATCGCCGCGTTCCGGGTCAGAGCCAAAGAACCGTTCTTCGCGGTCTTCGATGAAACCGCAGAAATCCTCTGCCCCGATATCAATGCCGATTTGCGGGATACGCACGGACGGACAAGAGGCATAGGAATACCCGTAGGCCATCTTGTTCACGAACAGGAAATCCCCGATCAGCAGCGTGTCCTTCATCGACCCCGACGGGATCCAGAACGGCTGAAAGAACACCGTGCGGAAGATGCCCGCAATCACCAGCGCCCAGAACACCGTTTTCACGGTTTCAATGAGCCAGGGAATGAAGCCCGTGTTTTCGGCTTTGTCGGCCATTTGCTGATCCTTGCTGTGATTTGGGGCTACATGAGGGCGCACGCTGGCCCTGTCAAGCGATGGGCCGGGCCTCGATCACGACAAAGGCCTGTGCCCAAGGGTGATCGTCGGTCAAAGTGACGTGAATGATCGCCTCGTGTCCCTCTGGCGTCATCTGATCCAGCCGCTCTTTCGCCCAGCCGGTCACCGCCATCACGGGTTGGCCGCTGCGCAGATTGCTGACAGCCATATCCTTCCACGATATCCCCATACGCAACCCCGTGCCCAGCGCCTTGGAACAGGCCTCTTTCGCGGCCCAGCGTTTGGCATAGGTGCCGGCGATGTCCTTGCGACGTTCCGCCTTGCGCTGTTCGGTCTCGGTAAAGACACGATTGCGAAACCTGTCGCCAAACCGGTCCAATGTGCCCTGGATCCGCTCAATATTGGCAAGGTCCGTGCCGACACCAAGGATCATGCAGCCAGCGCCATATCAACGACTGTGATGCCCTCCACCCCGCCGTTGCACATCTCGACCAGACGCTGGCCGAATGCATTGTGGTCAGGGTCAACGATATACTGGCGCGAGGTATCCTCGTTCCTGAAATGACAGATGAACGCATAGGCGCAGCTTTCCGACATCCCTTCGAAGTCCTTGTTTACGCCATGTTCAAAATGGTCAAAACCGGGGATCTTTTCCTGCAATGACGCGATCTGCTGCATAATCTCGGCGAGCGTGTCGCGGTCATAATCGGCTGGCAGGTCCAACAGGACGATATGTTTGATCACGCGCGTGCCTCTTCCATGATCCTGCGCATCTCGGCAATTGCCGGTGTCAGGCCGCGAAATATTGCTTCGCCGATGATGAAATGTCCAATGTTCAGCTCTGCCACTTGTGGCAGGGCCGCAACCGGCGCGACGCAATCATAGGTCAGGCCATGGCCGGCGTGGACCTCCAGCCCCAGATCATGCGCAAAGGCGGCCATATCCGTCAGCTTGGCCAGTTCTGCATCTCGCACGTCAAAATGACCTTCGGCATGGGCGTCGCAATAGGCACCGGTGTGCAGTTCGATGACCTGTGCGCCGATCCGGTGCGCGGCTTCGATCTGGCGTTGGTCGGCGGCGATAAAGATCGACACGCGGCAACCAGCCTCGCGCAGGGGCGCGATGTAATGGGCCAGCGCGTTTTCCTCGCGCGCGACCTCCAGCCCGCCTTCGGTTGTCCGTTCCTCGCGCTTTTCCGGCACGATGCAGACGGCATGGGGTTTATGACGCAGGGCAATCGCCTGCATTTCCGGTGTCGCCGCCATTTCAAAGTTCAGCGGACCGTTCAAGGCAGCCATCAGGTTTTCGATATCCGCGTCAGAGATATGGCGGCGATCCTCGCGCAGATGCGCGGTAATCCCATCGGCGCCCGCCGCTTCGGCCATGACGGCCGCGCGCACGGGGTCCGGCACGGCACCGCCACGCGCGTTGCGCACGGTTGCTACATGGTCGATGTTTACCCCAAGCCGCAGCTTTGCAGTCATGTCAGGCGTCCTTCGTGATCACTGGTTGTCGTCACCGGCAGGTGAAGTCTTTTTGCTCAATTGGTCAAGCTTGGCGCGCAGGGCTTTCTTGCGCCGCTTCTGATAGGCAGAGATCAAGGGCACAGCCGTGTAATAGATCAGCGTCGCGGTGATGATCCCCGGCAGCAAACCACCCACGAGGTAGGGAAAGAACACATCGTCGTAAAAGACCTGCAACCCACGAAAGTTGATCCTGGCAGGTGTGAAAATCGCGACGATATTGTGCCAGAGATCATAGCTCGCATCGGCGAATTTTTCGCCAAGGCTGCGGTTGCGGCCCGGCGGCAGGCCGATCATCCAGGACCCCAGACTGATCGACACATATCCGATGGGCGGAAAAGTCAGCGGATTGCCAAAGAACGTGGCCATGAGTGCGGCAAAGATATTGCCGCGCAAGAGCCGCGCGATCAGGGCCGCAAAGACGAAATGCAGCCCGAACAACGGTGTGAAACACACAAAGACACCAGCCCAGATGCCGCGACCGATCTTTTCAGGGGTGTCAGGCAGGCGGCGCACACGATGTTTGACGTATTCAAACGCACGCGCCCAACCGCCCCGGGGATAGAGAAAATCCAGCAGGATCTGCCAGAACGCACGTCTATCCCTGCGTTTGAAAACCAAAACTCGTCATCCTTCCCGGCGGTGCTCTCCCGCTCCCATCGAGGCAAGCCCCGGATCTCTGTGGCGCGCGATCGACGACACGTTGCTTTCTGCCTCAAGCGCGGTGCGCACACGGTGCAGATGTTCGACATCCCGCAGATCAGCGTCGATCAATAACCTAAAATAGTCAGGCTTGCGGTCAATGAAACGCAAGTCAGAGATATTGGCGTTCTGTTCACCGATCAATGTGCAAATCCGTCCTAACACGCCAGTGTCATTGGCAATGGTCAGATCAAGGGTCACCGTGTTGACGGCGCGGTGCGTGCCTTCCTGCCAGTGCAGGTCAATCCAGCGGTCAGGCTGGTCTTCGTAATCGGCCAGCGACCCGCAGTCGATGGCATGCACAACAACCCCATGCCCGCGGAAAGTGATGCCCAGAATACGCTCTCCCGGTACCGGCTGGCAGCAGGCCCCGCGGTGCTGCACCTGATCAGGCGACAGCCCGACAACGGCCCGGCCCTGTTCAATTTCTTCGCCGTCCCTGTGCTCCAGCTCTGGGTAGATGGCCCTGACGACCATGCGCCCCGTCACCTCTGCACTGCCAAGACGCGCCAGTAATTCCTCTACGCTGTCGATGGCGAGGGATTTGGCCGCCGTGCGCAGGGCCTTTTCGGTGCTTTTCTTGCCGACGTTTTCAAAGGCAACGCGGGCCAGCTCTCGGCCCAGACGCACAAAACGCTCGCGGTCTTCTTCGCGCAAGGACCGCCTGATCGCTGTCTTGGCGCGCCCTGTGACAGCGATGTCGATCCATGTGGCCTGTGGGGTCTGACCTTCGGCGGTGATCACCTCTACCGATTGGCCGTTCTTCAGGCGGGTCCAGAGCGGCACGCGCAGACCGTCAACCTTGGCACCCACGCAGGCCGACCCGATGCGCGTGTGGATCGCATAGGCAAAATCAATCGGCGTGGCCCCACGCGGCAGTTTGATCACGTCGCCCTTGGGTGTGAAACAAAATACCTGATCCTGATACATCTCAAGCTTGACGGCTTCGAGAAATTCATCGTGGTCCTGATCGTCATCAAGACGCTCTGTCAACGCAGAGATCCAGTGGACGGGGTCAACGGCGAAACGGTTCTCGACCCGCTCACCGTTCTTGTAGGACCAATGCGCGGCAACGCCGGCTTCCGCGACCTCATGCATTTCGCGGGTACGGATCTGCACCTCGACCTGTTTACCGTCGCGGCCTGACACCGTGGTATGGATTGACCGGTAACCGTTGGATTTCGGCTGGCTGATGTAGTCCTTGAAACGTCCCGGCACCGCGCGCCAGCGTTGGTGGATTGCCCCCAGCACGCGGTAGCAATCCGCCTCTGTCGCGACGATAACGCGGAAACCGTAGATGTCGGACAACCGGCTAAAGCCCTGATCCTTTTCCTGCATCTTGCGCCAGATCGAATAGGGCTTTTTCGCGCGGCCCACGACATCGGCGGTGATACCAGCCATTTCCATCTCGCGGCGCATGTCGGTGGTGATCTTTTGCAGCACGTCTCCGGCCTCACGCTGCAGCGTGATAAAGCGGCGGATGATAGAGTTGCGCCCCTCGGGGTTCAGCACGCGAAAGGACAGATCCTCCAGCTCCTCGCGCATCCACTGCATCCCCATGCGGCCAGCCAGCGGGGCGAAAATGTCCATCGTCTCGCGCGCCTTCTGGACCTGCTTTTCAGGGCGCATGGATTTGATCGTGCGCATGTTGTGCAGACGGTCGGCCAGTTTGACCAGCGTCACCCGCAAATCACGGCTGGTCGCCATAAAAAGTTTGCGGAAATTTTCAGCCTGTTTGGTCTGGGTGGAGGTCAGCTGCAGGTTGGTCAGCTTGGTCACACCATCGACAAGCTCTGCAATCTCGCGACTGAACTTTTTCTCGACCACCATGAAAGAGGCTTTGGTATCCTCGATCGTGTCGTGCAGCAGGGCGGTGACAAGGGTCGCGTCATCCATCTGCTGTTCGGCCAGAATACCGGCAACCGCGACGGGGTGGGTAAAGTAAGGCTCGCCCGAATGCCGGAACTGGCCTTCGTGCATCTCGGCACCAAAGGCAAAGGCATCGCGCAGCAGTTGCTGATTCGTGTTGGGATTGTAGGTGCGGACCAGAGCGATCAGATCATCAGCAGTCGTCATCTGGTCGCGCGCCTATCAAGGGCTGAGGCCGGATGACCGGCTCAGCGCTGCCCCTGCGCTTCCATCAGGGCGCGCAGCAGTTTTTCTTCGGACAGATCATCTTCTGCCGGCTTGTCGGATTCAGCACCCATCAGCAGGGACATGCTGTCCTCTTCCGGCTCATCCACCTCGATCTGGGTCTGATTTGCCTCGATCATCCGCTCACGCAGATCGTCGGCCTGCTGGGTTTCCTCTGCGATTTCACGCAAGGACACAACCGGGTTCTTGTCGTTGTCGCGCGACACGGTGATCGGCGCACCGGCAGAGATTTCGCGCGCCCGATGGGCGGCCAGCATGACAAGGTCAAAACGGTTCGGAACTTTGTCGACGCAGTCTTCTACGGTGACGCGGGCCATGGGCTGCACTCCAGTCAGTCAAAAAGGGCTTTGCAAGGGGCCTACGTAGTGACATCCGGCGCAATTGGCAAGGGGGATGACAGCGCAAAAGCACGTTGGTTCAAGGCAATCGCACGACGCTGTCGCGATCCGCCTGCGGCAGTGCCGCGCACATCGCCGCCGCGCTGCGCCCGATCACCGGATGCACCCAGTCCGGGGCCACGTCGCAAAGCGGTACAAGGACGAACGCACGGTCCTGCAAACGCGGATGCGGCAAGATCAATGTGTCCGGGGCCAGCCGCTGTTGATCCACCAGATCCAGGTCACGCCAATGCGCAAAGGTCTGCGTGTCAGGCAGAACCAGATCATCCACCGCCAAAAGATCCAGATCCAGCGTGCGCTGCCCCCACCGGGTGGTGCGGACACGCTGCGCGCGTTCCTCTATATCATGCAGGCTGCGCAGCAGATCAGGCGGTGAAAGCGTGGTCTGCACAGCCATCACAGCATTAATATAGTCTGGCCCGCTGCCGGCCGGAACAGCCTTGGTCGCGAAACAATCACTGCATTTTGCGTCATTCTGTAACTGTTCAGCGACCAGCAGCTTGGCCCTTTGGACAGTTGACGTTGCGTTACCCCAGACAGATGTCTGATTACAACCTAAAGCAATTAGCGCTGTTTGGCCTATCACTGACATCTACAACTTGCCTCACTACTGAAAGCGATTACATTCTGAGCAGTTCTGCACGCCTCATAACACTCACGGGCAGCAGACCATAAGATGATAAAGGACGATCAATGTTTTATCGAGACGAGCGCTTGGCGCTCTTTATTGATGGCTCGAACCTCTATGCAGCGGCCAAGTCGCTTGGGTTTGACATCGACTACAAGCTATTGCGCCAGGAATTTATGCGGCGTGGCAAGCTGCTCAGGGCGTTCTATTACACGGCGCTTCTGGAAAATGATGAATATTCACCGATCAGACCACTCGTGGATTGGTTGAATTACAACGGTTTCACCATGGTCACCAAACCGGCCAAGGAATATACCGACAGCATGGGCCGCCGGAAGGTGAAGGGCAACATGGACATCGAACTCGCGGTCGATGCCATGGAGCTTGCCCCGCATGTCGATCACGTTGTCTTGTTCTCTGGCGATGGCGATTTCCGGCCATTGGTCGAGGCATTGCAACGCAAAGGTGTGCGTGTGTCGGTCGTCTCTACGATCCGCAGCCAGCCGCCAATGATCGCGGATGAGCTGCGCCGTCAGGCCGACAATTTCATTGAGTTGGACGAATTGCGTGATGTCGTTGGCCGCCCGGCCCGCGAACCGCGCGAGGTTTCTGCCGAAGAAGAGGTCACACAAGACGTGTGAGCCCTGCGGGGAACTGACGCTGGACCTGCCAGCGTCAGTGCCTTACCTCTGGTGCAAAGCCGGAGCGACCGATGACAAAACCACCGCTGACACTTTATCTTGCCGCACCACGCGGCTTTTGCGCTGGCGTGGACCGCGCGATCAAGATCGTGGAAATGGCGTTGGAAAAATGGGGCGCGCCTGTCTACGTCCGCCACGAGATCGTGCACAACAAATACGTTGTGGACAGTCTGCGCGACAAAGGCGCGGTCTTTGTCGAAGAACTCGACGACTGCCCCGATGACCGCCCGGTGATCTTTTCGGCCCATGGCGTGCCGAAGTCCGTCCCTGCAACAGCCCAGCGCCGCGAGATGGTCTATGTCGATGCCACCTGCCCGCTGGTCAGCAAGGTGCATATCGAGGCGCAGCGCCACGCCGATAACGGCCTGCAGATGATCATGATCGGCCACGCAGGCCACCCCGAAACGGTGGGCACCATGGGCCAACTGCCAGAAGGCGAGGTCTTGCTGGTGGAAACGGTCGATGATGTGGCCACTGTGGACGTCCGCGACCCTGACAAGCTGGCCTTTGTCACCCAGACAACCCTGTCGGTGGATGACACTGCCGATATCGTCGCCGCCCTTTATAAACGGTTCCCGGCCATCGTCGGGCCGCATAAGGAAGACATCTGCTACGCCACCACCAACCGGCAAGAGGCGGTCAAGGCCATGGCACCCAAATGCGACGCCATGCTGGTGGTGGGCGCGCCCAATTCGTCGAACTCCAAACGGTTGGTTGAGGTCGGCGCCCGCGCTGGCTGCAACTATGCCCAGCTTGTGCAGCGGGCCACTGATATCGACTGGCGGGCGCTGGAAGGTATTTCATCCATGGGGATCACCGCCGGGGCCTCTGCCCCCGAAGTGCTGATCGAAGAGGTAATCAACGCCTTCAAAGACCGTTTCGACACAACCGTCGAAATGGTTGTGACGGCAGAAGAGAACGTCGAATTCAAAGTGCCCCGTGTCCTGCGGGAACCGGCCTGATGATCAGTCTGCAATTTCTGATCACTGCATTGGCCCTGCGTCTGGCGTATGAGAAAGCATGACGACATACCACACATTCGAAGGCCAGATCACGGCAATGGAGTGGGGCAAATCGATCTATACGGTCTTGCGCCTGCCTGACGACATCACCGCAGCCTTGGAGGCGGAGGGCGCCAAACGGGTCGAGGGCGAGATCAATGATCTGCCGGTCAATCTGGCCCTGACCAAGGCGCCCGTCATCGACGGTGTATTCCTTTGGGCTGGCAAAAGTCTGTCGGATGAGATCGGCGTCGCACCCGGTGACATATTCGACGTGCGGTTGCGAAAGGCAGACCCCAATGACGTTGACGTCCCGGACGATGTGACCCTTGCCCTGCGACAGGCCGCAGCCACTGACCGCTGGAACGCGCTGACAGCGGGCAAGCAACGCGGATTGCTGCATGCCATCACCACGGCAAAGCGGCCTGACACCCGCAAGAACCGCATCGCCAAGATGATAGCTACACTGCCATGACACAGATCCCCCGTTCCGCCCTGATCCTTGGCCTTGCCGGATTGATACCATTTCTTTGGGGGGCGGCCTCGGTGCTGGTCCCGGACCTGGCCATCTGGGGGCAGGCCAATCTTGGCGGACGGTTTATCGGGCCTTACGTGCAACTGTTCTATGGCGCGGTAATCCTGTCATTCATGTCTGGCGTGCTTTGGGGTTTTGCCACCAAGGCCACAGGGCGGATGGCCACCGCGGGCTATGTCCTGTCGGTGATCCCGGCGCTTTGGGCGTTCTTCATGACCGGCGGCGGACCAACCACCGCAGGCGTGAACCTGATCACCGGGTTTCTGGGACTTCTCTTGCTGGACTGGCATTTCTGGCGGCTGGGTCTCGCCCCGGCCTGGTGGATGCAGCTGCGTGTCCTTCTGACGGCCATCGTCCTTCTGTCGCTGCTGCCGCTGGTGATCTGATGGCCGATGCGCGCACCATCGCCGTCTATGACGCCAAGGCCGCCGACTACGCCGCGACCTTTGCCGCGACAGCGCCGGATGAAAGCCTGCGCGACTTTATCGCCCTGATCCCCAAAGGCGGGCGGGTGCTGGACCTTGGCTGCGGGCCGGGCGCGGCATCGGCCCATATGAAAGCCGCAGGGCTGGTGCCTGACCCGGTTGATGCCTCTGCCGCCATGGTCAAAATGGCGCGTGAAAAATTCGGGCTGGATGCGCGACAAGGCAGTTTTGACGACATCAGCGGTGAAGATGTTTATGCCGGGATCTGGGCCAATTTCAGCCTGCTGCACGCAACGCGCGGTGATCTGACCCGACATTTTCAGGCAATTGGCCGCGCCCTGCGCCCCGACGGCGTGCTGCATGTGGGCATGAAAACCGGCACAGGTGCGGCCCGCGACGCGCTTGACCGGCGCTACACCTATGTCACCGTGGAAGAGCTGCGCGGCCTGTTGCAGCGCGGCGGGCTGGTCGAAACCTACGTCCGCGAGGGTACAGAGCGTGGTCTGGCAGGCACCGACGACCCTTTTGTCATCATGCGGGCGGTCAAGCATGGCTGAGCTTTTTGCCTATACCGACGGGGCCTGTTCGGGCAATCCCGGCCCCGGTGGCTGGGGCGTGCTGATGCTGGCGCGCGACGGCGACACCGTTGTGAAATCGCGCGCGTTGAGCGGGGGCGAGGCCGAAACCACCAACAACCGTATGGAATTGATGGCGGCGATTACGGCGCTGGAAACCCTGTCGAAAGGCAGCGCGATCACCGTTGTGACAGACAGCTCCTACGTCAAGGACGGGATCACCAAGTGGATCCATGGCTGGAAGGCGAAGGGCTGGAAAACCGCAGCCAAGAAGCCCGTCAAGAATGCAGAGCTGTGGCAGCGCCTTGATGCAGCCACCCAGCGCCATCAGGTCACATGGGAATGGGTAAAGGGCCACGCAGGCCACCCTGAAAACGAAAAGGCCGATGAATTGGCCCGCGCTGGCATGGCACCCTACAAGCCATGAGCATGCTGAGCCTTCTCGACTACGCCTCCGTCTTTGTCTTTGCCCTGACGGGTGCGCTGGTGGCGAGCCGGGCGCAGCTGGATATCTTCGGCTTTATCTTCATTGCCAGCCTGACGGCGGTGGGCGGTGGCACCCTGCGTGACGTGATCCTGAACCGCGACACCGTCTTCTGGGTCGCGAACCCCACCTATATCGGGGTTGCTGCGACAGCGGCGGTGTTGACTTTCTTTACCGCGCATCTTCTGGAAAGCCGGTATCGCACCATCCTCTGGCTTGACGCCTGCGCGCTGGCGGTCGCTGTCCCGGCAGGCTTTGCGGTGGCGGTCACGCTGGACCAGTCCCGGGCCGTCGTTCTGATCATGGGGATCGTGACCGGCTGCTTTGGCGGGCTGATGCGCGATGTGGTCTGCAATGAGGTGCCGCTGGTGCTAAGACAGGGGGAGCTTTACGTCACATGCGCCCTTTGCGGTGCAGGGGCCGGGCTTGGCGCGCTGGCCGTCGGTCTGCCACTGTCACTGGCCCTGTTGGTCTGCGGGGTGGTCACACTGATCCTGCGGGCGGGCAGTGTCGCCTTTGGCTGGCGGCTGCCGGTCTATAAACCCTACCCGCCGCGCCAGTAGCGCTCAGGCGACCTTCAGCACGATCTTTCCGATATGCGTACTGCTTTCCATGCGGGCATGTGCGGCAGCGGCGTCCGCCAGGCTGAATTCCTCATCCATGACGGGGGCCACCTTGCCCGCCGCGATCAGAGGCCAGACATGGGTCTTGAGTTCCTCTGCGATCCGCGCCTTGGCCAGATCCGACTGGGGACGCAGCGTTGATCCCATGATCGTCAGCCGCCGCGTCATCAACTGCACCAGGTTCAAAGCTGCCTTTGGTCCTTGCAGGAATGCGATCTGGACCAATGTGCCGTCATCAGCCAGCGATTTCAGATTGCGCTGGATATAGGGGCCGCCCACCATATCAAGGATCAGATCAGCACCGCCAAGTGATTGCATTTTTTCAACAAAATCGTCCTCACGGTAGTTGAACGCCGCCTCGGCCCCCAACCCCGTACAGGCGAGGCATTTTTCGTCTGTCCCTGCAGTGGCAAAGACACGCGCGCCAAAGGCATCAGCAAGCTGGATCGCCGTTGTTCCGATCCCGGAACTGCCACCGTGGACCAGAAACCGCTGCCCGGCTTGCAGGCCACCGCGCATAAAAACATTTGACCAGACCGTAAAAAACGTCTCTGGCAGGCAGGCCGCCTGTTTCAGGGTCAGACCACCGGGGATCGGCAGGCAGTGGGCGGCGGGTGTGGCAACATATTCAGCATAGCCGCCACCGGGCAACAGGGCGCAAACCTGATCGCCGACCTGCCATGCGGACACGCCAGCGCCTTTGGCCACGACCTCGCCTGCGGCCTCAAGCCCCGGCAGGTCACTGGCGCCCTTTGGCGGGTTGTACATGCCTGCGCGTTGCAACGCATCCGGACGGTTCACACCGGCATAGGCCACCTTGATCACCACCTGGTCATGGGCGGGGTCTGGCATCGGCCGCTCTGTCACGCGCAGCACTTCTGGCCCGCCGGGCTGGGAAATCTCGATGGCTTTCATGGGCGATCCTCCTCGGGGCCGTTTTGCGGTATCAGCGCGGGATTGGAAACCCTAGCTGGGATCGCGCCACATGCCGGGCAGGTCAACGTCAGGCATCTTTGGCGGGGCCTTGATCGGCGCGGTCAGACGCGCGGCCAAAGTGGCAAAGGGTTTGGTCAGCGGATTGTCACGCACCTGTGCCTTTACCTTTTCGAATTGCATGACGTTGTCGATGCGCCGGTCGATAAAGGCATCCGTCGCCTGCCCGCCGACGCTGTCATCACCCAGCCAGAACAGGACGGTCGCCGAATAGACCCCCGATAGGGTCATCCGTTTGGTGTACCAGTTCACATCGCGCGAGGGATCACCCAGTGCATCCCAGATCGCATCCGCCGTGCCCCAGACCAGCTTGGCCCCGTCAGGTGCCATATGCGGCAAGGAGAACAGGACGGTGCCCCGGCGCACCGCCTCTTTGTCGTCGATCACCTGCAGACGCAGGCGGATGGCATGGGCCACCTTGTCACGAAACCGCATGTTCCTCATGTCGGCGGCGCCCAGCGCTGCGATCATCGCCATGTCGCCGCGCCGGTGATAGCCAACGGCCAGGTCAACGGCACCGCGCGGACAAAGTGTGCGGGCATGGGCGGGGTCCATCCCGACCTCTGCCACAGCCGCGTCAAACGTGGCCTGCGACCAGCCGTCAAAGGCAACATGCGGCAAAGCCGCGTCGATCAATTGGTCCAGTTTCGGGTCTACAGGTGGGGTTGGCATGGTGGCCTCCGCTCTCAGTGTCAGACACTGGACAAACTAGGATGATCTTGCTATCTGCCCACTTCCTGCAATTTTTGCAAATCCAACTTAGAAAGGTGGTGTCAACCACATGCAGGTAAGTGTTCGTGATAACAACGTCGATCAGGCGTTGCGTGCGCTGAAGAAAAAACTTCAGCGTGAGGGCGTTTTCCGTGAAATGAAGCTCAAGCAGCATTTCGAAAAACCCTCCGTGCGTAAAGCACGCGAAAAAGCCGAAGCGATCCGCCGTCAGCGCAAGCTGGCCCGCAAGAAGCTGCAACGCGAAGGTCTGCTGTAAAGCAAGGCCCAGACGTTCCGATCAAAGACCCCCGTCTGTACCGTCAGGCGGGGGTTTTCTTTTGGGGATGCTCAATAGAAGGCGAATGGCGGGCCTGAGGTGTGGGTTTCACCCACCCTACATATGGGTACACTTGGCAGCTTGAACCTTAAACCAGAACACACGACCTCGATCATCGCGTCCTTAACCGCCAGATCAGCGGCACGATCGTCAAGACCATCACCCCAGCCAACAGAAACGGCGCGCCGGGCAGGTAAAGTCCTGCGTCATTCACCGACCGCTCAAACACAGCCGTCAGGATGAGCGGGGCGATCACAGCACCGACAGATGCCAGCGCGGCGATGACACCCTGCACCAGCCCTTGCTGGTCCTCACCCACCAGATTGGCCGCAAAGGCTGTCATCAGCGGCGGGGCCATATCCGACAGCGCAGCAATGGGCAGAAAGATCACGACAGCCCAGACAGCCCCGGCAAATCCAAACCCGATAAGCGAGGTGACAGAGGCCGCAATGGCCAGCATCAGCGTGGGATAATCGCCCAGCCTTTTGGTCAGTTGCGGCAGGATGCCGGCCTGCACAATGGCGATCAACACGCCGTAAGCCGACAGCGTGATCCCGATGGTAAACCCGTCCCAGGCAAAGACCTCTCGTCCCCAGAATGCCCAGAGGGTCACATAGACCATATTGGCAAACTCAAACACAAAGATGCAGGTCAGCGGAATCGCCAGACCCGGGATCAGGAAGGCACGGATCAGTGTGCCAAAGGGGTTCAGATCGCGCCGCCCAAACGGCCTGCGGTTTTCCGGTTTCAACGATTCCGGCAGGATGAAAATACCGAATGCGACGTTCAGCGCCGACAGGACAGCCGCAATCCAGAACGGTGCCGTGATGTGCCAGCCAGAGGCCAGCCCGCCCAGCGCAGGTCCCAGCACAAAGCCAATACCGAAGGCCGCGCCGATCATGCCAAAGCTCGCCGCACGCTCTTCTGGCTTGGCGATGTCGGCGATATAGGCTGTTGCCGTGATAAAGGTTGATCCGGCAATCCCGGCCAGGACACGCCCGATCAGCAGCACCCAATAGGTCTGCGCCAGCGCCATGATCATGTAGTCAATGGTCAGCGTCGCAAGGGCGGCGATCAGGATCGGCCTGCGCCCATATGCATCAGACAGGCTGCCGATGATGGGACCGAAAAGAAACATCGCTGCCGCATAGGCCGACATCATGATCCCACCCCAGAACGCCCCTTCGGCAGTGCTGGCGGCACCCACGCGGTCCATCAGGTCGGGCATGATCGGAAAGACAATGCCGACACCGATGGCGTCGATCAGCAAGGTCGCAAGGATAAACAGATATGGCCCTGTGATTTTCATGGCGCCACTCGACACCTCTTCTGACAGAGGGGCAAGCGATGATTGGCACGCAGGCAAGGTTTGACAGGCAGGGCATGTTGTCCCAAGGTTTCCGGCAAGGGCTTTGCGCCTGATCCCACAGAGGTCTTTCGCGCCATGCCATCCACTCAATTGCACTCTGCCAGACGCAGCGGCGGACGCAGCGCGCGCAAAGCTTTGCGCGCCGCCAAACCCAAACTTGACCCCTGCCCGCCCGGCCAGCGTGGCGGGCACTACAAACCCCTATCAGAGCATGATCTGCAACAGATCTACGACACGGCGATCCGGCTGCTTAACGAATTGGGCATGGGCGAGGTGCCTGATCGCCTGCATGCCGATTTGCTGGCGGCGGGGGCCACAGATCATGGAAACGGGCGGGTCTGTTTCCCAAAATCGCTTGTCGAAGATGCCATCGCAGGGGCAGCCAAGACCTTTACCCTGCATGGGCGGGATGAGGACCGTTCGATCGTCGTCGGTGGTGACAGGGTCTATTTCGGCACGGGTGGCGCCGCAGTACAGACACTTGATTTGGACGACGGGCTTTATCGCCCGTCGACACTGGCAGACCTGCACGCCTTCACCCGGTTGCAGGATGCGCTGGCCAATGTCAGCTGGTTCACCCGTTGCTGTATCGCCACCGATGTCGCGGACCCCTTTGCGCTGGATGTGAACACCGCCTATGCGCTGATCCGCAATACGACCAAACCCACGGCCACCGCCTTTACCCTGCCTGAACATATCGACCCGATCATCGCGATGCTGGATATCGCGGCGGGGGGTGAGGGTGCCTTTGCCAAGCGCCCGTTCATGAAGGCGCATATCAGCCCCGTGATCTCGCCCATGCGCTATGGCGAGGATGCCGTGGACGTCGTTTATGGCTGCATCACCCATAACATGCCGATATCCTGCATCACTGCCGCACAGGCGGGTGCGACGGCCCCTGCAACCCTTGCCGGATTTCTGGCGCAATCGCTGGCCGAAACGCTGGCCAGCCTCGTGATGGTGCACGCCATCAAACCAGGCCACCCGATGATCTTTTCCAACTGGCCCTTGGTCATTGATCTGCGCACTGGGGCGTTTTCCGGCGGCAGCGGGGAAACCGCCGTGCTGAATGCGGCCTCGGCCCAATTGTCCAACTGGATAGGGCTGCCGTCGGGCGTGGCCAGTTCCATGACGGATGCCAAGGCGATTGACGCGCAATATGGGGCCGAAAAGGGGATCACCTCGCTTGCGGCCGCACTGGCCGGGGGCAATCTGATCTACGAAAGCTCTGGCATGACGGCGTCACTGCTGGGGGCGAGCTTTGAGGCCTTCGTGCTGGATGATGAGATGCATTCACACACCTATCGCGCCCTGCGCGGCGTCGAGGTGAGCGAAGAGAACCTGGGCTTCGACGCAATCACCGAGGCGGTTCTTGGTGACGGGCACTTTCTGGGTGACAGCCACACGATTGCCGCGATGGAGCGGGACTATTTCTATCCCACCCTCGCCTGCCGGGACGAGCCCCGGACCTGGGCAGCGAATGGTGCGCAGGATGCGTGGACGCGTGCGAAGGCAAAGGCGCGGGACATTCTGACCAAGCATCATCCGGCCTACCTGACCCCTGATCAGGATGACGCCATCCGGCGCGTATTCCAGATTTTGTAAATGACTGCCCCGCCGATCTTTATCG
>JAHDGO010000348.1 GCA_020627605.1 Yoonia sp. | reverse complement strand
CTCGTTGCGGATGGGCAGGTTGGCGTGACCGCTTTCTGATGGGGTCACAACGCGGCCCTGATCAAGGTCAAAAACCGGTGCGGCGTTAAATCCGGTACCGACACCCACAACCAGTTTGGCAGCATTGGGGCTGCTGTCCGGTCCCGGTAGAATGGTGCGGATGTTGGCCGCATCCAGATGCCCCAGCGCGTGGCCCTGCGCCTGCAAGTCGTTCAGAATAGCCACCGTTTCCGCCTTGGTCGCGCGGGACAGCGTGTCTTTGTCGATGGTCCAGTCAAGGTTGGTCATGGTCGCGCGCCCGTCGCGGACGGGACCCGCCACAGCAACACAAGCCGCGATAGGATCGACTCCGCCTTCGTCATCGACATAGCGGCGCAGGACAGATTCAAGCCCCGGAAAGTCGCTGTTGCGATAACGTCTGATCGTGCCGTCAACGATTTGACGCCCGTCAGCCAATGCCACGCGTGTGTTGGTTCCGCCGATATCGGCAACCAGTGAATAGGTGTTTTTGGGGTGTCCCATTGCCCTGTCCTTAACGCGCAATCGCGGATTTGAGTGCGTGATAGGACGCTTTGGGCGTGCGCTTCAAGGTATCAAAGTCCACATGCACCATCCCAAACCGCTTTTCATAGCCAAAGGCCCATTCGTAATTGTCCAAAAGCGACCAGTAGAAAAAGCCTTTCACATTGGCACCATCATCAATCGCGCGCTTGATGGCGCGCACATGGTCAGAGACAAATTTCATCCGCACCGGGTCATAGACCGCACCGTTTTCGACGCTGTCGTCCCAGGCCATCCCGTTTTCTGTGACATAGATGGGCAGGTCGCCCACATAGTCGCGGCTGAGACGCATGAGGAAACTGTGCAGGCCGTCTGGATAAATCTCCCACCCCATCTGGGTCTTGTCGCCGGGCCCTTCCTCTGACGCGATGTGGGGCCAGACGACATCAGGGTCCAGCGTGACCTTGTGGCGCGTGTAGTAGTTGATGCCCAGAAAATCGATTGGCTGGCTGATTTCTGCCATGTCGTCCTGCCAGTTGTCAGGCATGTGGCGCCCGAGGCCAGTCAGCGCCTCTTCGGGGTAGGTGCCTTTGGTCACGGCCTCGACAAACCAGCGGTTCATGATGGCATCCCAAGTGTTGACGGCCTGAGCTGCTGCGGCGCTGTCATCCTTTGGTTCAGTGTGGTCAAAGTTGATCACGATGCCGCAGTTTTTCATGCCTTTGGCGCGCAGACGGCTCATTCCGATCCCATGGGCCAGATTGATGTGATGCATCGCGCGGGCGGCAGCGCGGATGTCTTTCAGACCGGGCGCATGATGCCCGAGAAAATGCGACAGAAAGGAAATGCACCAGGGTTCGTTGATGGTGGCAATGGCCGCGACACGGTCGCCAATCCGGTCGGTGATTGTGTCGGTAAAGTCGCCAAACAGCAGGGCGGTGTCCCGGTTCATCCAGCCGCCTTTGTCGGCCAGTGCTGACGGCAATTCCCAATGATAGAGCGTCTGAAAAGGCTTCAGCCCGCGTTCCAGCATCGCATCAACCAGCCTGTCATAGTAATCAAGACCCTCTGGATTGACCGTGCGCCCATCCGGCATGACCCGCGCCCATGAGGTTGAAAACCGATAGGCGTCCATCCCGGCGTCCTTGAGCAGATCAAGATCGTCGCCATAGCGGTGGTAATGATCGCAGGCGCGCGCGCCATCCTCGGCCCGGACGACATTGCCGGGGCCTGCCGCGAAAGTGTCCCAATGTGTGGACCCCGCACCACCAAACTGGTGACCCTCGATCTGGTAGGCTGCAGTTGCTGCGCCGAACAGGAAATCATCCTGAAAATCAGAGCGTTGGAAATCCATATTAATCCTTTCGCGGCGCTGGCCCCGTAGACCCGCCAATTGTCAGCTCTGCCTCCAGAAGCGTGCTTTGTGCCGCGCCATTGGGGTTTGCGATGGCATCAAGCAGCATCGCGGCCAAACGCCTGCCAGCGTCCCGCACGGAAGAGCGTGTGGCGGTGAAAATCGGCACATCAGCGCCGTTCTGCAGGTAGGACAAGTCATCATCATGGGTGATGACAGACACATCCTTGCCCATGATCAGACCGTTTTCTTCGATGGCGCGGCGGACGCCCAGGGCGCTGATCAGGGAAGAACAGATAATTGCTGTGGGCGGGTTCGGGCCAGACAGCATTTCGCAGGTGGCCTGATAGCCGGAAACTTCGGTCATTTCGCCGGACCGCATGAGGCTGACATCGACAGGCAGATCATGGGCATGCAGGGCGGCCATGTAGCCGTCGCGCCGGCGTTGCGCGAAATCCATATCCTCCAACCCATTCACAAGGCTGATGCGCCTGTGACCAAGTTCGATCAGATAGGTTGTCGCCTTTTGAAATGCGCTGCGGTTGTTGACGTCAAGCCACGAATAATCGCAGTTGACGCCGGATGAACGCCCATGCACGACAAAGGGCAGGTCCAGTTTTTGCAGCAGCGGGATGCGGGCGTCATTCAGTCGCGGCCCGTGCACGACGACCCCGTCGACGGCGCGGCGCGACTTGAGGTTCCTGTAAACCTGATCCTCTGCAGCATCAGCCGCAATCGTCAGCAGCATTTCATACCCGTTCTTGGCGTAGGTTTCGCCGGCACCGGCGATGAAATCACCAAAGATCGGGTTGACCATTTCATGCTTGTTCGAGACGGGAATGACATGACCGATGGCCAGTGCCTTGCCCGTCGCAAGGCCCTTGGCGCGTCTGCTTGGGCTTATGGGTCCGCGCGGCGGCCTCAACCCGTTCGCGTGTGG
>JAHDGO010000347.1 GCA_020627605.1 Yoonia sp. | reverse complement strand
GAAAACACCATCTATGACGAATGGCTGGTGCGCGATTACGGCGGGATCGTGCGCCAACTGGGCATGGACCCCCGCGCCTATGCCGCACAGCTGATCATGGATGAAGGCGGGCCAGACAAGGCCGCCCGCCCCTTTACCCCGGCCAATGACATCGCAGGCGCCTACAAAGGGCGCGGCAATGACAACGCTTGGGGGCAGCAGTACGCTGTCCCGGATCATGAACAAGGATTTCAACCATATCCACGACAGCTATGACCGGGCGATCATTGGCGAATATGCTGGCGCGCTCACGACCCTCGGGGTCGAGGATGCCACTGGTTTCTGGCTCGGCCTGCGATCCTCTTTCCCCTCCGCGACATTTACCATTCACCACCAGATCGGCATGGACGCCGACATGCTGTCCCCCCGCGCCGCGATCCGCTGGTCGCTTGACGGCACCCATGACGGCTGGGGCAGCTTTGGGCGGCCCACAGGCGCGCCAGTGCATGTGATGGGCATGTGTCACGCCGAATACGGGCCCTGGGGCCTGCGCCGGGAATTTGCGCTTTATGATGAAATCGCGATCTGGAAACAGATCCATCTGCACACAGGTGAGACATGACCCCACAAGACATGGCAGCCCGCATTGTCCGCTACGGCGAATTGCAGCCCTGCAAAACCGCCTTTATCGACGCGCATACGCCCGGGTCCGACCAAAAGGAAAACTTCACCATCATCGGGGGTGGCGTATCGGAAAGTGCCGATCAGCACGTCCACATTTCGATCCCGCATGGCTTCAACATCGGGGCCGCCGGACAGCCACCGCGCTGCCGCAACTCGCTCCATGATCACCACACGGCAGAGGCGTTCTTTGTGCTTTCAGGCCGCTGGCGGTTTTTCTGGGGGCGCTGGGGCACCGCCGGAGAGGTCACGCTGGAAGAAGGCGATATTTTCAACATCCCCACCGGTATCTTCCGCGGGTTTGAAAATATCGGCACAGACTATGGAATGATCATGGCCATCCTTGGCGGCGACGACGCAGGTGGTGGTGTGATGTGGGCCCCACAGGTGATCACGGATGCCGCAGATCACGGTCTGGTCCTTGGGGAAAACGGCAAGCTCTATGACAGCCACAAGCAGCAACGCCTGCCTGACGGGGTCAAACCCATGCCATTGATGAGCGATGAAGAGCTTGCCAAGCGGCCAGAACCCACCACGGCGGAGGTGCTGCCAAACCACGTCGCCCGCTATTGGGATATGGTCGCCCTGTCTGACCGCAAGCCGGTCAAGGTGATCGGAGAAACAGGTCTGTTGCGCGACAAGCCGGGGTTTGAGGTTGATTTTATCTCGCGCGGCTCGGCCACAGAGACCAGACACAAACACGACCGCCCGTCGGTTCTGATGCCTGCCAAAGGGCACTGGCGTGTCGATTGGGATGGCGGCAGCACCACACTCGCCCCCGGCGACACCATGAGCGTGCCGGAAAACCTCAACCATTCTGCGGTGCCGTCGATGACCGGCGACGCGGCGCTTTATCATATCATCGCCACTGACGATGCCCCCGGCCCGACCTGGAAAGGATAAACCATGCCTGTCAAAACAACCCATGTCGGCAGCCTGCCTCGCACACAGGACGTTGTGGATTTCATCTTTGCCCGCGAACATGGCAAGGACTATGATCAGGATGCCTTCGACGCTTGCATGACTGCCGCTGTATCCGAAACGGTGCGCAAGCAGGTCGCGGCAGGTGTCGATATCGTCTCTGACGGCGAAACCTCCAAGATCAGCTACGCCACCTACGTCAAGGACCGCTACACGGGTTTTGACGGCGACAGTCCGCGCAATGCGCCTGCCGACCTCAAGCAGTTTCCCGGCTTTCTCAAACGCCTTGCCGATGACGGCGGCACGCCGCAATACGCCCGGCCCATGTGTGTGGGCGAGGTGAAATCAAAAGGTCAGGGAGAGCTGGAAAAGGACATCGCCAACCTGCAGGCCGCCATGGCTGAGCATGGGGCAAAGCGCGGTTTCATGAACGCGGCCTCCCCCGGCGTGATCTCGCTTTTCCTGCAGAACGACTACTACAAAACGCGTGAAGCGTACCTCGCCGCCCTAGCCGATGCGATGAAGGCGGAATACGAAACCATCGTCGCTTCCGGCCTTGATCTGCAACTCGATTGCCCAGATCTCGCGCTGTCACGGCATATGCTGTTCAACGATCTGTCTGACGATGAATTCCTGAAAATCGCCGCGTCCCATGTCGAGGCGCTGAACCATGCCCTGTCTGACGTACCTGCCGAAAAGGTCCGCGTCCATATCTGCTGGGGCAACTACGAGGGCCCGCATATCTGCGACATTCCCATGGCCAAGATGTTCGACACGCTGATGTCGACCAAGGCGCGCTATGTGCTGTTTGAAACCTCCAACCCGCGCCACGGACACGAATGGACCGTGTTCCGCGATCGCAAGGACGACATTCCCGATGACAAGGTGCTGGTGCCCGGCGTCGTGGATACAACCACCAATTTCGTCGAGCATCCCGATCTTGTAGCAGAACGTGTCGGCCGCTTTGTCGACATCGCAGGTGCAGACCGTGTCATCGCAGGCAGCGATTGCGGCTTTGGCACCTTTGCGGGCTTTGGTGCGGTGGACCCGGATATTGCCTACGCCAAACTGGGTGCATTGGCGGCCGGGGCGGCGCAGGTCGGGTGACGCTCCCCCTTCTTCTACTGCCAGGCATGATGTGCGACGCGCGTCTTTTTGCGCCGCAAATCAGCGCGTTGGAAAGTGAACGTGATGTTATTTCAGGTGATATCACTGGCG
>JAHDGO010000346.1 GCA_020627605.1 Yoonia sp. | reverse complement strand
GCCGCCTGCACGCCCGGATCGAAAGCCGTCACTGATGTGTCGCATTGCGGCCTATGCGGGCCCTGCGATCCCGCTGGAAAATATCATTGTGCGTCCGGCCCATTCGCTGCTGGATCAGAGCCAGCACGCGACCGAGGCAAAGCTGGCCGTCAACGGCGATGGGTTCGGGATAGCGTGGTATGGCGCGGGCCGCCTTCCGGGGCTGTACCGCGATGTGCTGCCTGCATGGGCTGACGACAATCTGACCAGCCTGTGCCGCATGGTGCAGTCACAGCTGTTCATCGCCCATGTCCGAGCCTCGACCGTGGGTGAGACGAGCCGCGCGAACTGTCACCCTTTCACCCATGATCGCTGGTCGTTTTGCCACAACGGGCAAATCCCGCACTTCCGCGAGATCCGGCGGCACATGCTGGCGGCACTGCCGGATGTGCTGTTCGATGCGCAAAAGGGCTCGACCGACAGTGAGGCGATCTTTCTCAGCCTTTTGGCCAATGGTCTGGACCGCGACCCGCAGGCGGCCATTGCCGCCACACTTGCGCAGATCGGCCCCGCGCGGGCCGCACCGATCAAGCTGACCTGCGTGTTCTCGGATGGTAAGACGCTGTTCGCGTTTCGTCACGCCTCTGCCGGGCCAGCGCCGACGCTGTATGTCTCTGGCGTGCTGGATAACGGCGGGCGCGCGGTAGCGTCAGAGCCGCTTTGCGGGATGGCCGACCGCTGGACGCCGATCCCGCAGGATACGCTATGCCGTGTGACCGCAGAGGGTTACGCGTTTGAGGCTTTCGCAGAGGCGACCGCCGCCTGATAGGCCCATGCGCCGTCGTGGCGGAGGTGCCGCGTGACCTTGCCTGCCTGATAAAGGTGGTTGAGGTGGGCCACCGCCTCTACCAGTGCAAGCCCGTATTCACCGCCATGCACCTGCCGTTTGAACAGCGGCATGAAGCATTCGCCAGCGCTTTGCGGCGCTGACAGGTGGTCAAGCAGCCGCGCCAGTGCGCCATAGTGGTTGTCTATCAGCTGCCGCAACCGGGTCGGCAGGCCGGTGAAGGGCAGTTTGTGGCCGGGCAGGACAATGTGATCCGGCCGGGCGATCTGCTGGAAGGTTTCGCAAGCGGTCAGCCATTCACTGACCGGGTCGGCCTCTGGCTCTGTCGGGTAGACGCCGAGATTCGGGCTGATCGAAGGCAGCAGTTGGTCGCCACCAATGACCATATTGTCATCACGGCTCCAGAATGTTGCGTGTTCCGGCGCGTGCCCATTGCCCATGCGGATGTCCCATGTGCGCCCGCCCATGGTGATTGTGTCGCCATCGGTCAGGCGGGTGTAGCCAAGGGGCAGGGGCACCACGCAATCGGCGAAGTTGAAGGGGCGTTCTGCCTTGCGTTTGGCCAGCACGTCAGCGTCCATGCCAGCACGGGTGTAGAAGGTGATCGCCTCGGCATTCGGGACCTCTTGCACATCCAGCGTCAGCATCCGCGCCATCAGCCAGCCTGTGCGTGGCATGGCAAGGGTTGCGCCATTTGCGATGAACCAGCCCGCCAGACCAACATGATCCGGGTGATGATGCGTCACCACGACACGGGTCACCGGCTTGCCCGCCAAAGGACCATCCAGCAGCCTTTGCCAGATCGCCCGGCTGCGCTTGGATGCAAACCCGGTGTCGATCACTGTCCAGCCGTCGCCGTCATCCAGCGCATAGACATTCACATGATCCAGCGCCATGGGCAGCGGCAGGCGCATCCACAGGATGCCGTGGGCGATTTCTGTCGCCTCGCCCTCGGCTGGCGGTGTGTCAAATGGGTAGTTGATCATCGCATGTCCTTCCGCCTGCGTGGTTATGCGGGCGGCAGGACGGATGCAATGCGATCAGGCCGCAAGATCGTCAGCGGTAATCGTCATCAGATCATCGGCCCCTTCGCGGGTATGGGCCAGCAGGCCGACGTGTTCCGGCAGCATCCGCTTGATGTAGAAGGTCGCGAGCTTTTGGCGCGCGGCATCCCCCGCCATGGCGCTGGCCAGATGCACATGACCCCCCAACACACGGGCAAAGGCGCGCAGGTACGGCACTGCCCCGGCAAACCGGTCGTTCAGATCGTCACGGGCAACAAGCCATTCGGTGGCCTCGCGCAGGGTTTCTGCGGCCTGCCAGACGGCCTCTGCCAGTTCGGGGTGGGTTGCTTTGGCGGCCTCGGCCCCCTGTTCGATCTCTTCCAGCAGGCGGAACGCGGCTTCGCCACCGTCCATCAGCTTGCGCGCCACAAGGTCCATCGCCTGAATGCCGTTGGTGCCTTCGTAGATTGTGGCGACACGCACGTCGCGGGCGTATTGGGCGGCGCCTGTTTCCTCGATAAAGCCCATGCCGCCGTGGACCTGAATGCCGGTGGCCGAAACCTCGCACCCGATATCAGACCCGAAAGCCTTGCTGATCGGTGTCAGGAAAGCGGCGCGCGCCTTCCATCCGGCATCGCCTGTGGCTGTCTGCATGTCGATGGCGACCGCATTCATGAGCGAGATCGCCCGCGCCGCATAGGTGTCGGCTTTCATCGTGGTCAACATCCGGCGCACGTCGGCATGTTCAATAATCGTGCCGCTGCCGGGGGCCTTGCCCTGTTTGCGGTCCTGCGCGTAGGCGAGCGCGTGCTGATAAGCCCCCTCGGCCGCGCCGACACCTTGCACACCCACACCAAGGCGGGCGTTGTTCATCATGGTGAACATGGCCGCCATACCGCCGTGTTCGTGGCCCACAAGCCAACCCGTTGCCCCGGCATATTCCATGACAGCAGTGGGGGAGCCGTGCAGCCCCATCT
>JAHDGO010000345.1 GCA_020627605.1 Yoonia sp. | reverse complement strand
TTGTTAGGTATGCGCGAGCTGAACGCTGAACAGCGTGCGGCGGGTGTTGTGGCGGCCAGCGGGGGCAATCATGCGCTGGCTGTGTCATGGGCGGCCAAGGCAGCCGGTGTCGACGCGCTGATTTGCATGCCCAAGGCGACAGATCCCGCACGCATCGCGGGCTGTGAGGCGCTGGGCGCGACCGTCACCCTGCATGACGATATGGCGGGGGCCTTTGCCGCCATGAATGCTGCGGCTGACGCCGGTCGCGCGCTGATGCATCCCTTTGAGGCGGCGCATATGATCCTGGGCTCTGCCACCTGCGGGGCCGAATATGCACAAGCCGCCCCGCATATCGACTGTTTCGTCGTGCCGATTGGTGGCGGCGGCATGATCAGCGGCATGGCCGCAGCGATCAAACAGATCAGGCCGCAGGCAACCGTGATCGGTGTCGAACCCTTGGGCGCCGACAGTATGTCGCAAAGCTTTGCAACGGGTGAACCGGTGACCCTGGACAAGGTGGACACGATTGCCGACAGCCTTGGTGCGCCGCTGGCCATGCCATTGACATATGCCGTGGCCAAAGCCCATGTGGACAGGATCGTGCGGATATCCGACCACGCCATGCTTGCGGCCATGCAAATCTATCAGGACGTGCTGCGGATCACTTCAGAGCCTGCCTGTGCCGCCGCGCTCGCCGCGATCCTCGGACCGCTACGCGGCGATCTGGCGGGGCAGCATGTGGGCATTATCGCCTGCGGATCCAACATCTCGCTTGATCGCTATGCCGCGCTGATGGCGCGCCTATAGTGCCGCGGTCAGTTGAGCCTGCAATGCGGGCACATCTGCTGCAACGCTGACGAACGACAGGATGTTGTCGCCGGCAAACCCCTGATCCACGACATGGTGCAACAGGGCGATCAGCGGGTCCCAGAACCCATCAACATTCAGCAGGATCACGGGCTTGTTGTGCAACCCCAGCTGCCGCCATGTCAGCGCCTCGAAGAATTCGTCAAGCGACCCGGCACCGCCCGGCAGCACGACAACCGCATCGGCATTCATGAACATGACTTTCTTGCGCTCATGCATCGTCTCGGTGATCACAAAGGTGTCCAGATCACGTTTGCCGACCTCCCAGTCCAGCAGGTGGGTCGGGATCACGCCAAAGGTTTGCCCGCCAGCCGCCTGCACCGTCCGGGCGACGCGGCCCATCAGTCCTACATCACCGGCGCCATAAACCAGACGCCAGCCATTTTGGGCCAGCATGGTTCCGACAGCCTCTGCCGCGGTGGCATAGGCCGGATCAACCCCGTCACGAGAGCCACAGTAGACACAAACAGATTTGAGGGGGGCTGACATTCGCTCTACTCCGTTGCAGCTTGACTTTGACCGGTCATAGCGGCGTTGCTAAGGTGGCTCAACCACCGTTGCGGCAGGTCACGGCGGGGCAGGGAATACAAGGACGAACATCGTGGCGGAAGAGGCGAAATCAAGCATGATGCCAATGCTGCTGGGCAGTGTGGCCGCGATTGCGATTGTGCTGGCTCTGGTTGCTTTCCTGCCACGTGGCGACGCCTCGGAAGATATGACAGAGGCGGCGCCGGTCGCCACCACGCCTGCGGTGACACCAGAAGCGCCGGAGCCTGTGGCAGAAGCCGCTGCCGCGCCAGAACCCGCACCAGAGGTACAGGCCGATGCGCCTGAAACACCTGTCGTTGCGGCGATCCGTCCGACCTTTGACACCTTCCGCGTCGAACCTGACGGGTCCATGGTGATTGCCGGACAGGCAGAGCCGGGACAGATTGTGGATATCATGCTGGCTGGCGAGGCGATTGAACGTGTTGAAGCCGACGCCTCTGGCGCGTTTGTGGCTTTGCCGATGGCTGGTCCTTCGGATCAGCCACGGCGGTTGTCGCTGCTGGGTGACCCTGATGGCGCCGCGCTGGCCTCTGACACCAGCTATATCGTTGCCCCCATCGCGCGCCCGGATGTCATCGCCGCAGCGCCTGCGCCGGAAGCGGCGGAACCACTGCCAGAACCCACGACAGATACGCCGACAGGCGGGCTGGAGGCCCCACAGGCCCCTGACACGGCCCTTGCGCTGGTTGCTCCCGAGGCCCCGCCAACTGTGTTGCAAGCCGATGAGGATGGCGTGCGTGTGGTGCAGGGCGGCCCCAGCCTGACCCCGCCAGAGGCAGAGCCGAATGTGGCGCTGGACGCGATCACTTATGACCCAGAGGGCGAGGTACAGCTGTCAGGCCGCGCCACCGGTGACGGTGCCGTGCAGGTCTATATCGACAATGAACCCGTCACGGCCTCGCCCGTCACGGAAGGTGGCGACTGGCGCATTGACTTGCCGGAAATCGACACTGGCGTTTACACACTCCGGATTGATGAAGTGGACAGCCAAGGCGATGTCGTGTCGCGCCTCGAAACACCGTTCAAACGAGAGGAACCGGCAGAGGTCGCCGCCGTTCTGGCCGAAGAGACCAACCGCGCAGGCTTCGAGGTGGCTGTGAAGACCGTGCAGCCCGGCATGACCCTTTGGGCCATTGCCGAAGAAAATCTGGGCGACGGCATCCTCTATGTCGAGGTCTTCGCCGCCAACCACGCGGCATTTGGTTTCTACAGGAGTTGCGGATTCGTCGATCACGACGCAAGAGTGGATAAGGGATCTGGCCTCCAGCAGTTGATCCTGCGATTGGCCGACCTGCCGCCGGCGTCGCCCCCGGAGGACGTATTGGCTCCGGGCTAGCCACAGCCGGGCGACAGGCAAGACGGGAAGAGTTGAGGGGAGTCCATGCGGAACAAGCTCATCGTTGTGCCGGCAGCCC
>JAHDGO010000002.1 GCA_020627605.1 Yoonia sp. | reverse complement strand
GTACCGATGCCACCGTTTCCATCGTGAAAGGGTACAAGGCCCGCTTTGCCACCAAGTCATGGGATCTGGTTGTGCTGGATCTGACGGATGGCGGCAAACCCTATGCGCTGAACAGTGCTGACGATATCGCCAGCTCTGATACGCGGGTCTATCTTGACGCAGATGTGGTGATGTCGCCCGATTTGCTAGCGGCGTTGCTGGCCGTGCTCGACCGGCCAGAGCCCGCCTATGCAAGCGGTCGTCTGATCGTGGCACCCGCGCAATCCTGGGTGACGCGCGCCTATGCCCGCATCTGGACCCGTCTGCCGTTCATGACAGAAGGCGTGCCCGGTGCCGGTCTGTTTGCCGTGAACCCAGCCGGGCGGCAACGCTGGGGCGCGTTTCCATCCATTATATCTGACGACACATTTGTCCGCCTGCAATTCACACCTGAAGAGCGTTTTGGCGTGGCCCCGACTTTCCTGTGGCCAATGATCGAAGGGTTTGCAGGTCTGGTCCGTGTCCGCCGCAGGCAAGACGCCGGTGTTGCCGAACTGCGCGCGACAGTGCCGGAAATCTTTGCAAATGAAGGCAAGCCGCGATTGGGGCTGATGGGGGTTGTGAAACTTGCCGCCAGCGATCCCGTCGGTTTTGCTGTCTATGCCGCGGTCAGTCTGGCGGTTCGCATGAAACGCGATCAGGGGTGGACACGTGGACGATAGACCAAACCCACCCGCACCCCTGTCGCTGGCAGAGGCCCAGTCAGAAACCTGGGACGTGATTGTCATTGGTGCCGGCATGGGCGGCGGCCTTGTCGGGCGCGGCCTGACCGAACGCGGCCTGTCGGTGCTTTTTGTTGAAAAGGGCCCCGCCGGTCACCGGACGGAACGACAACCCTATAGTGATGCCGTCACCGGTGCCACTGCCAGACAGCTGCGCGGCTATTGGCCAAAACAGGTGGAAGCCCATGACGGCAAACTGACCAACCGTTATTTCGCGGCCCTTGGCAGCGGGGTCGGCGGATCATCCGTGTTTTATGCGGCAGCCCTCGAACGCCCGGAACCCCATGATCTGGACGCCACACCTGCCTCCGCCCATCCCACCGGTGGCTGGCCTGTCGGGTTCACGTCTCTGCTGCCCTATTTTCACAAGGCCGAAGACTATCTGTTCGTGCATGGCACCGAAGACCCGCTCTCAGACGTGCCCTCGCCCAGCCTGCACAACCCGCCAGAGCTGACCGAAGCAGAACAGGCCATGATGGCCGATTTTCAGGCCTGCGGCATCACCCCCTATCAGTCGCATATCGCGCAAAAGCGCTTGCCCGGTTGCGCCAACTGCCTTGGCGGGAAATGCCCGCGCAGCTGCAAGATGGATGGACGCTCTGCCGGGGTGGAACCTGCGCTGGCGACGGGCAGGGCGGGGTTGCTGACGGATTGCGAGGTCTTGTCGCTGATCCAGACAGAAGCCGACAGTATTGCGGGGATCAGGGTCCGTCAGCACAGGGCAGAAACCACGTTGTCTGCCCCGGTCTATGTGCTTGCTGCGGGGTCATTCGGCTCTCCAACATTGTTGCTGCGGTCCACAGATCAGTCGCCTGACGGCTGCGCCAACAGCAGTGGCTGGGTCGGGCGGGGGCTGATGTTTCACGTCAATAATTTCTTCGCTGTCTGGCCAAGGCGCGGCAATGCACCCATCGGTCAAAGCCGCGCCATTTCCACCCGCGCCTTTTATCTGATCGACGGCCACCGTCTGGGGCTGACGCAGGCGATGGGCTACATCGCGGATTACGGGACCATCCTGAATTTTCTCAGGATGCAATTTGTACAATCGCGCTTTGCCCGGTTTTCGCGGATCGAAGGGCTGCTGCGCATCCCGGCGATGGTTGCCGAACGGTTGTTTGGCAACGCCGATGTTTTCGTCGCCCAGATGGAGGATTTCCCCCATCCCGACAACCGGGTCACGCTGAACGAGACCGATCCAGAGGTCTTTACCTTTCACCACACACTCGACCCCGAAGTACACAAGCGCCAGCGCGTGCTGCGCAAGGCGATCAGGCGCGCCTTGGGGCGCTGGCGGATGATGTTTTTGTCGATCAAGCCCATGGTCAATCACGGCCACCCGCTTGGCACGCTGCGCTTTGGCGATGACCCTGCGACATCCGTACTCGACCCAGATTGCAAGGCGCATGACCTGTCCAACCTCTATGTGACTGACGGATCATTCATGCCCACCTCGCTTGGCGTCAATCCCAGCTTGACGATAGCGGCCAATGCGCTGCGCGTGGCCGATATCATCGCCGATCGCCACATGTCCAATCACCAGACACAAGAGGCCGCAGATGGCAGATGAACACAGGATCACATCCGGGGTTGCCGTTGTCACCGGGGCCGGGGCCGGACTGGGGCGCGCGCTGGCAATCACACTCGCCAACAAAGGCCTAAAGGTCGCCGGGATCGGGCGCAGTGCCGCACCATTGCAAGACCTGTCAGAGGAACTTGATGAAAGCTTTCTGCCGGTGACCGCCGATGTCGCTGACCCGGCGTCGGTGACCGCAGCCATGGCGCAGATCACCGCCAAATGGGGCACGCCTGACATTCTGATCAACAATGCCGCCGTTTACCCCCATCGCGACATTCTGGATGAAACCCCTGAAAGCTTTGCCCAGACGATGGACATCAATCTGGGTGGGGTGCTGCATTGCTGTCTGGCCGTCTTGCCTGACATGATTGCGCGCGGGCACGGACGCATCGTGAATATCAGCACCTTCGCTGACGTTGCCCCGGCACCGACAGCTGCGGCCTATTCCGTATCGAAAGGGGCGGCGCGCATCCTGACCCGCGCCCTGATTGCCGATCTCGGGGACCGGTTTCCTGATATCGTCATCAACGATTGGATCCCCGGCGCCCTGCGCACGCAGATGGGAATCCCCGAAGGGATCGCACCGGAGGATGCCGCGCAGTGGGGCGCCCGCCTGGCCACTTGGCGTGACCCCATGCTGACAGGCCGGGTCTTTGATCGCGATACAGAGGTGCTTGCGCCGCTATCGGCAAAACGCAAGCTGTTGAACAGGTTGACCGGGCGGCGTCAAACGCCGCTGCGCCTGTCCTGAGGTCAGGCCACGACCCAATCCCAGGCTTCTGCCATGCCCCAGCCGACAGCCATGCCGACCAGCACCAGCGGCAGAAGGCGGATTTCCTTGAACCATGACACCCACCCCTTGCGGTCACCCATGACCAACAGGATGATGACCTCTGGAATGCGGTGCAGCGAGACGACAAAGAGCGCGGCAATTACCGAGTTAAACACCAGAATGGCGATGAAGAGGCCACCCCAGATCGCGACGGCGCGGACCAGCGTCAGCATCGCCATCTCTCTGAACTGGCGCTGCGCGATGAACGCCTCGCGCAGCAGACCGGGACCGATCAGCACAAGCCCGACTGCAAAGATCTGGATCATGCCGCCAACTTCGGCATAGCGGTCATCATAGACGATCTCGACCAGTGTTGGCGCAAAGGTCAGGAAGGCCCCGGCAGAGAACATCGCCAGCCCGTCGAAGACCAAACGATAACGGTAGTAGCGGCGACGCAGGCCGGTGACTTCGCCGTCTTCCTGCAGTGCGGTGAACACCTGCAACCCCATCTGCATGTGCAGGCGGATCAGGAATTGCTCCACCAACTCGGCGATCTGCTTTGCAATGTAGTAAAACCCGAATGTGCTGGCCGACATCGCGAAACCAAGGATCATCTTGTCAGCGACAGAGATGATGGACGACAGGGCCGATTGGCCCACAACCCATTTACCACGCGCAATGATGATCTTGAAATTTTCCCAATCCCAGTTGAGCCCCATGCGCGCACCGCGGTACATCGCATAACTCATGAAAACGTTCAGCAGCGTGGCCGCAACAAAGCCCCAGACCAGCGCCCAGATGCTGCGCAGCCAGTAGGCCAGCGCGATCGTGATGATGGCGGAGGTCACGGTCGAAATCAGACCTTCCTTGGTGACCTGCCCGAATTTCATTTCCCTCTCGTAGACGAATTTGCGGGTGGAGATGAAACCGTTGAAGATCGAATAGGCGCCGATGGCAGCCACCGCCAGCGGCAAGGCGGGGTCGCCATAACTCGAGTCCGCCGGGAACAGCGCCGATGTCTGCCCCCAGTAAAGGCCAAGCGCGATCAACTGGCACAGCACAAGGATCAGCAAACCGCGAAGGATCTGTGCGGTCCAGCAGGCGCGCAAGAAGTCGTCGTCCAACTCGCCTTCACGGGTCAGGATCAGGGGGCGCAAGCCGATGTCAGAGAACTGTTCGATAATGTGGATGAACATAAAGACGACGGCAAAGACGCCAAAAACCTCTGGCGCAAGCAGGCGGGTCAAAACAACGGTCGATACGATCCGCACCAGAATACCAACCACAAAGACAAGGCTGAACAGGGCCGCCGAGGTCATGATCTTGCTGCGCAATCCACCATCGGCAAACAGGCGGCGCATCCGTTGTCCAAAGGGCATCATGTTGCGGCACCTTTGTGCATGGGGGGGATCAGCGCTGGTTCACAAAACCGCTGTCGTCCTTTCAAGGCGCGAAAAACACGGCCAGTCCTGATCATATCTATCAACTCAAACAAATGCACACCGGTCGGCAGAATATCTACTCC
This sequence comes from Yoonia sp., assembly GCA_020627605.1. Taxonomy (GTDB): domain Bacteria; phylum Pseudomonadota; class Alphaproteobacteria; order Rhodobacterales; family Rhodobacteraceae; genus Yoonia. Next base: position 20,024 of record JAHDGO010000002.1, on the reverse strand, counting down.
CCCCGGCGACGGTGTTATACCAGTCAATTGCATCCGCATAGTGCAGAGATGGCCGTGCGGCGACAAACAAGGCAGGTCGCACAGAATTCGGTCGCGACAAGCCTGCGTGCCGCATGATAGGACGCAAGTGTTCTGATCTGTGCGGCCGAAGGATTCATGCCAAACCCTCTTGCCTTTCTTGTGCTGTTCTTGTGGCCGATTGTGATGTTGATCCTGTTCAAGCGGATGCCGCCGCATCGCGCCTTGGTCTGGTCCATGCTTGGCGCATTCATGTTTCTGCCAGAAAAGGCCTATTTCGATCTGCCGCTTGTGCCGCAGATGAACAAATATTCGCTGCCCAGTGTAACGGCGCTTCTGCTGATGATGACGGTGGCCAAGCAAAAAGTCAGGCTGTTGCCACAGTCGCGCATTGCAGCGGTGTTGCTGGTTGTTCTTGTGCTAAGCCCGTTCGGCACTGTCTTCACCAACCTTGAACCGGTCTTTTGGGGGCGTTTGGGTCTGCCCCCTTTGTCGCTGCGCGACAGTATCGGGGACTTCATGCGGATCGGGATCATCGCTCTGCCGTTTATCCTCGGCTATCAGTTTCTGGCAACAGCCGAGGCCAGACAGGACTTCGTCAAGATATTTACCTACTGCGGGCTGATCTATTCGGTGCCGATGGTGCTGGAAACACGTTTGACGCCGATCTTCAGTTTCTGGTTCTACGGCTATTTCCCGGACCTCTTTGGTCAGCAGATCCGCTTTGGCGGCTTCAGGCCGGTGGTCTTTATGGGGCACGGGTTGATTGTGGCCACCTTTGCACTTCTTGCGGCGACGGCATCAGCGGTGTTGTTGCGCGGGGCCAAAGGATCACGATCACAATATATCGTCTTTCTGGTCTACCTGATGATCGTCCTGATCCTCTGCAAGACGCTGGGTGCGATTGTGCTGGCTCTCTTGTTCATCCCATTGGTCCTGTTCTCAGGGACCAGACTGAAGGGGTGGGCCATTCTCGTCTGCGCTACCTTTGTGTTGACTTATCCGGTGCTGCGCGCAAACGAGATGGTCCCGACCGAAACGCTGCTCGATTATGCCAGAATGGTGCAGGAGGAGCGGGCCGGATCGCTGTATTTCAGGTTCTTCAACGAAGATGTTCTTCTTGCCAGAGCGTCCGAAAAGCCTTGGTTCGGCTGGGGCAGTTGGCTGCGCAACCACGTGTTTGATTCTGAAACGGGCGATCTCGTCACTGTCACCGATGGCTATTGGATCATCATCATCGGCACCATGGGCTGGGTCGGTTATATCTGCGTGTTTGGTTTGTTCACCCTGCCTCTGTTTCGCCTGTTTACGATGCGAAAGCGCGGCAAGGAATTCCCCGACGCCGCGATTATCTATGGCATTGCGCTGATGCTGGCGGCCAACCTTGTTGACCTGATCCCGAACTCTTCGCAACGCCCGATGACCTGGCTGATGGCAGGGATGCTGCTGGCGGTGCGGCCGGGGCTTGCACCGTCGGAGGAAGACGATCTGGAAGATGCCGACAATACACCAAAGCCCGTCCATGTCCGCAAACGCCGCGATGGCACAGCGGCCCCCGCCAAACCTCCACTGGTGACGCCACATGCAGAGACCGAGGACGGCTTTGCCCGCCGGCGGCGCTGACTGTGACCCAATGACGCTTAGGTGGATTGGGCATTTGCAGGATGCCGCAGGATATTTTGGGTTGAGCCATGGATAATATCGTCGCCATCGCCAGCTGCACCGCAGAGAACTGGTCGCCCACAATCGGTGACCCAACGATCTGGGGATGGATCACCGTCGTGATTTACGCGTCGGCGGCGATCATATCGGCGCGGACCATGCAGCTGGCGGCCTTTCCTGCAGAAAGTGCCACACGTGAACGGGTCTTTTGGGCGCTGCTCGCTCTCGGACTGGCCTTTTTGGCGATCAACAAACAGCTTGATCTGCAAACCCTGCTGACGACCGCTGGCCGCTGTGCCGCCCAAATTCAAGGCTGGTATGATGCAAGGCGCAGCTTGCAGGCGGGGCTGATCATCGGGCTGCTGGTGTTTGTCGTGCTTGGCGGGGTCTTCTTCCTGATCCTGTTGCGTGGCACGTTGCGACGGTCCGCCATCCCACTGTTGGGTGCGATGTTTGTCTGTGGTTTTGTGCTGGTGCGCGCGGTCGGGATGCATCAGGTGGATGCGATGATCGGGATGCGCCTGCCAGCCGCCTTCGGCTCGGTCAAGGTCAACTTCCTGCTCGAGGCACCGGGCCCCTTGATCATCATGGGGTGGGGTCTGTGGCTTTCGCGCCGGAACAGACGGTTGCAAACAAATGAAGGCTGACATTCCGCAGCCGGCAAGGCATATCTGCGCTGCGGCCTGGCTGACAGGACCGACCAGAAACAAAGGGGTTCCCCGGTGACCGACACACCAGCACCAGTGTTTGAAATTGACGTCGCAGGCGGGGCCTATCGTCTTGGCGTGAATGTCACCGATATGGCCACACTCCTGCAACTGGCCAAAGGCCGGATGGTGGCCGGGGCAGGCTTTGCCCTTGCGACAGTCAACCTTGATCATCTGGTCAAGCTGCGCAGCCCCGGTGTATTTCGTGACGCCTATGCCGCGCAGGATTTTGTCGTGGCGGATGGCAACCCGATTGTCTGGCTGTCCAAACTGGCCAAAGCGCCCGTTGACCTTGTTCCCGGATCAGATGCCGTGGTGCCGCTGGCAAAGCTGGCTGCCGAAACCGGAACACCTGTCGCCCTGCTTGGCAGCACTGACGACGCGCTTGCCGCCGCTGCGGCAGCGCTTCAGGAAAAGGCGCCGGGACTGCAGGTTGCCGGCACCTTCTCACCGCCTTTCCCGTTCGATCCGCAAAGCGATCTGGCCGATCAGTTGATTGACGATGTGGCGGCCAGCGGCGCAAGGCTGGTGTTTCTCGCACTTGGCGCACCAAAGCAGGAAATCCTTGCCGCACGCGGGCGCGACCGCGCACCTGCACTGGGGTGGGTATCAATTGGCGCCGGTCTGGACTTTCTGGCAGGCACACAGACCCGCGCGCCAGCATGGGTCCGGCGCTTTGCGTTGGAATGGGTCTGGCGGATGATGACGAACCCAAAGCGGCTGGTGCTGCGCTACGCGCAATGCGCCCTGATCATGCCAGCGCTGGCGATTGACGCCTTGCGCAAGCGCGGGAAATCCGGCGCAAACTGATCGGCACGAGTTGGCGGTCAGTAACCCTTGGACTGTTCCAGATACCGGCAACTGTTCAGAACGGTCCCCAGCAGGTTGGTCCGATCCTCCAGGTCCTGCTGGCACCGCGCAATGTCAGAGGCTGTCGTCGCCTCTGCCGCTGCCACCAGCAAGGTTGCATCAGCCTGATCGACAAAGGCCATCGTGTCATCAACTGACAGCATGGGCGCCATATCAAACAGCATGACATCAGGTTTGTAGCGCGCCTCGATATCATCAATGACATGGGCCGCGGCGGTGCCTTGCAACAATTCCGCGGGGTTCGGGGCGGCTTTTGTCGGTGCCACGGCAAGGCTGGCATTGACCCTGACGATATGTTCTTCCGGCGGCGTCTTCTGCGCCAGTGCGCGCGAGAAATCGAGGTGATCGCCCAGATGCAACCGGCGCGACAGGGACGGGCGGCGCAGATCAAGCTCGATCAGCATCACGCGCAGATCGGTCTGGCGAGCCAGACTGTAGGCAAGGTTCAGGCAGACAACGGTCTTGCCACAGCTGTTGGATGGGGAGGTCAGCGCGATCCGACGCCAGCCCTTTGCCTTGATCTCGTGCAGCAGCTTGGTGCGCATCAGATCAAACGGGGCAGACCGGCGGTCTGACCTGTCCGTAATGACGCGCGTACTTTTGAGCTGTTTGTTGCTGACGTCGGTGGTGCGCAGGGCCAGCCATGCGGCCATGCCGGTCTTGGTATCACCGACGAGCCCATCGCTTGGCTTGCGCGACAGATCCGCCGTCGGCGCACCGGTTTGCTGGCGTTCCTGGCGGGCCTTGTCGATTGCAGCGCGAATTCGTTCCATGGATCAGGCCCCCACCATGCGCAGCAGTTCTGCGCGCAACTCTTCCAACGGCATCACATTGGCATCGACATAGCTTGCCAATTGCATGACACCCACAACCACAGCCGCCACGATGGCCACGGCAAAGATACCCTTGCGCAGTTTCTGCGCAGGTGTGCTGACATAGGGCAGCGTCGCAAACGGCTTTTGTCCCAGGGCACTGGTAAACTCTGAAGGCCTGCGAATGGTTTGGTTGAGAAGTTCGAGCAAAATGATCAAAGCGACACCGGCACCGGCGCCAGCCGCAAGGCTGGCTGCGATGATCAGCTTGCGGTTTGGTTCTGACGGCACCTCAGGCACGCTGGCCCGTTCAATGACGACAATCCGCTGGCCCTTGGACAGCTCCTCGATCCGGTCACCGGTCCGCGCTTCGGCCAAAGCCACCGTGGCCTGATCGAATTGGGTGCGGATATTTTCCATATCACGTTCAAGCGTGCTGAGAGTGATGGCATTTTCCGGGGTCGCGTTGATAGCATCAAGCAGGGTCTCGATTTCCTGATCGAGCTCTGCCTTTTGTTCAGCAAGAAAGGATATCTGACCGTCAATATCGGAAATCTGCAGCGAGTAGGCGGTGACCAATTCGCTGCCTTCCGCGTCCGGCCCGCTTTGCGCATCAACACGCTGCTTGAGGGCGTTAACCTGTGTCCGCAACGCCAGCACACGTGGGCTGTCAGGCGAATAGATCACCAGCGCGGCGGCCAGATCACCCTGCAATTCGCGCAATTGGGTCTGTTCCGGTGACAGTGTGGACTCGGTCAGGTCCAGTCGTCCGGTCTGTTCAAAAAGCTCTACCAGACGCGCGCGGCGGTCGGTCAGCGATGACAGCTCTCTGTTGATCTGTGAAATCCGTTCTTGCAGGGAAATCACGCGGCGGCGCTGGAATTCCACACTTTGCGGCAGCGAGTCACGGTTCTTGAGCTGGAACTCGAGCACGCGGGCACCCTGCTCACCCAATTCACGGTTCAGGCGGCGTACCTCTTCTTCAAAGAACTCCAGCGTCTGGCCGGTCGCCTCTGTCCGCATTTCGACGTTCAGCTCTAGAATCTGCGTCACCAACGTGTTCGTCACGTCAGCGGACACCTGCGCCTCGGAGGCTTGAAATGAGACAAAAACAACGCCGGTGCCTTCCTGTGTTGTCGGCACTTCGATCCTGATCCGGTCCGTCATGTCATTGACCATTTCATCAGGGGTCATCGGATCGGCATTCTTATAAATGTCGAACCGTTCGGCTGTGTCCAAGAGATTGGCACGCGTGAACAGACGCTGCTGAATAACACCCAGCATTTCCGATGAACCGGCCCGCACGGTTGATGCCGCAAGATCGTCTGGGATCTGCGCAGATTCAACCAGCAGGCGCGCCTGCGCACGGTAAACGTCGGGCAACGACATCGCATAAAAGATGCCGCCAGCCGCGATCACGACAAACAGCAGGATCACATAGTGGATGCGCCGCAGAAACATCGACAAATAGAACTTCAGGTCGGTGATCATCGTCTAAACAGTCTCCTGCGGGTCGGGCATCGCACGGCCAAAGAATGTACCGTCATCCAGCACGCCTTGCACGGTCTCGGCCTTCACGGTCTTGTGTCCTGCAGTATATGCATAGACCATGGCAAGATCGCAAAGCTGATTGACCAGCCGCGGCACGCCACCGGTTGCTTCATGCACCAGTTCGGCTGCTTTTTTCTGAAACATCGTCTTCTTGCCACCTGCCGTCACGATCCGGTGGCGGACATAGGCCAGCACCGTTTCGGCATCCATATGGGTCAGGTGAAAACTTGATGACACGCGCTGCGCAAACTGCCGCATGTTGGGCTGGCGCACCGTGTCCTGCAATTCTGGCTGACCGATCAGGATCAGTTGCAGCAACTCGTCCTTGTTGGAATTGATGTTGGTGTACATGCGCAGCTCTTCCAGGGATTCCACCGTCATATTCTGCGCCTCGTCAAAGATCAGCACGACACGCCGGCCCTGAGCATATTCCGCAATCAGGAAATCCTGAAAAGTCGCAAAAAGATCAACGTAAGAGACCTCTGACGGGGGCCGTTGACCCAGCGCCATCAACACCCAATGCAGCAGCTCGCCGCGATCACCATGCGCGTTGGAAATCAGGCCGACGGTCAGGCTTTCATCAAGGTTTTCCATCAGCTTTTGCAGCAATGTCGTCTTGCCTGCCCCAACCTCGCCAGTGATCAGCGTGATGGGTGCGCGGGTCAGCAGACCGTATTCCAGCATGGCATAGGCGCGCGTGTGCTGCGGCGTCCAAAACAGAAAGCTGGGATCAGGCAGCACCGAAAACGGCCGTTCCGTCAGGCCAAAGTGCGAGGTGTAAAGATCAAGAGCTTTGTTCATGGCTACTGAAATGCTTTTCCGTCCTAAGCGCTGTGGGCTGCCAAATGTCTAGCGGGTGCAGCCGAACAGTTGACCATCGGTCATTTCCGACGCCGGGTGTTGCCGCGAACCGGCAAAGTGAACACCGCATTGATAAGGCAAAAAAGCCATGGCCAAACACTCACTAACATCACACATCCGCCACTTGGCGGTTAAGTTGCACATCGCAGCTTGCCGTCAATCTGACCAGACCAGATCGAAACAACTGCGTATCCTTTCGTCCATATCGAAGTTTCCCGCCGAACAACAGCGATTCGACCCTTCCAAAAGGACAGTATGAGCCTGCAAATGCCCGTTTTGGCCATGCATCGCAACCATACTTGACATGCGATTCTGCCTTATATCCTGCGGAACTCCATGCGTCATAACAGCCGCCTTGAAAATTCCCTCGCAATTCTGGTGGAGTGACCGGCAACTTTATGCCAAGTTGCCATTGGGTGGCGGACGACTGAATAAGGTGAGCGCGGTGAATCGGGCAATCTTAGACGATATCGTTGCGTCCAGCGACCAAGCTGTCGATACGCAAGACCCAATCTACGTCACGCGGCCCAGTTTGCCGCCGCTGGATGACGTGTTGCCGCTGCTAGAGGGGCTTTGGGACACCCGTATCCTGACCAATCGCGGGCCATTGTTGCGCAGACTGGAATCAGAGTTGTGCGACTATCTGGGCGTGGCGCATATTTCGCTTTTGGCCAATGCAACACAGGCGCTTGTTCTGGCGTTGCGCCATGCTGGCATCACCTCGGGCGAGGTGATCACGACACCATTCACCTTTGTGGCCACGGCTCATGCCATCCAGCTTGCCGGTGCGACACCGGTCTTTGCCGATATCTCACCAGACACGCTGAACCTTGATCCCGATGCGGTTGCGTCGCTGATCAACGACAAGACACGGGCGATCCTGCCGGTCCATACCTTTGGAACGCCTTGCGACACCCGCGCGCTGTCCAAGCTAGGCAGGGCGCATGATCTGCCGCTGATTTACGATGCCGCCCATGCATTTGGCGTGCAGCAAGACGGCACCTCCGTCTTGCGCCACGGCAAAATGTCTGTCCTCAGCTTTCATGCCACCAAGGTGTTTAACACCTTCGAAGGCGGTGCAATCGTCAGCAACACACTTGCCGATAAAGAAGCCATCGACCGCATGGCCAACTTTGGGTTTGAGACCGCAGAGGCGGTGGACTGCCTTGGCACGAACGCCAAGATGCACGAGTTGAGCGCGGCCATCGGTCTTGCGCAGCTGCGGCATATCGACGACGTGCTTGCGGCGCGGGCGCGCGTCACCAGACGCTACGCAAGGCGGCTGGCCAATGTGCCGGGTCTGCGCCTTGTCTGTCCTGACACCGGTGTCGGCCGCAACAGCTATGCCTTCCCGGTTCTTGTCGACGAAACCTATCATCTGAACCGCGATGCGCTGTGTGACAGGCTGGCCTCCGAGAATATCTTTGCCAGACGTTATTTCTATCCGTTGGTGTCAGATCTTGGACCATACCAGCATCTGCCAAGCGCAGATGCCGCTGGTTTGCCAGTGGCCCGGCAGGCGGCGGAACAGGTGATCTGCCTGCCGCACTTCCATGATCTGCAACCATCCGCACAGGACCGCATCATCGACATTGTGCTTAACGGATAGTCTTTGGCGCGATGGCCTGCCCATTGCAGTGGCAAGGGCATCGGGCAGTGGCGGAATACCTGACTTGGCAAGGGTGGCGCGCGCCAATTACGCTCATGATACCACTGCTTTTGAAAGGCTTGACCATCACAATGGCGATCTGCATACGGCAAAGACAATATGGGCTTGCACGGTGCCGGGCACGCCTTTCATAAGTGGCAATTTTGCCTTATTTTTGATCCTGTGGCCGGTATAGTAGACCCGGTTTTCCACAAGATGCGATTTGTTTAGTGAGTGCGGATTTGACTGATTTCGAGATAGCAGAAACCGATATTGCCATCGTTGGCATGGCTGCGCATCTGCCCGGGGCGGATACGGTTGCGGCCTATTGGGAAAACCTGCGCAATGGCATCGAATCGATCCGCCACTATGGTGCCGACGAATTGCTGGCCGCTGGCGAAGCCGCGCACCGTTTAAACCGCCCGGATTACGTGCCGGCCGCCGCCCCCTTGCAGGGCTATCAGGATTTCGACGCTGAGTTCTTTGGTCTCTCCGCCAAGGAAGCCGCGATCATGGACCCCCAGCACCGCCGATTTCTAGAGGTCGCGTGGGAAGCGATGGAAAATGCAGGCCACATGCCGGAAAACGCCAGCGGCCCCATCGGGGTCTACGCTGGCTGCGGCATGGGCAGCTATTTCTATTTCAACATCTGCTCGAACCCGAAACTGGTCGACAACGTCGGCATGTTCCTGTTGCGCCATACCGGCAACGACAAGGATTTCCTGTCGACCCGCGCCAGCCACATCTTTGACCTCAAGGGCCCCAGCGTGAACGTGCAGACGGCCTGCTCTACCTCGCTGGTCGCCACGCATTACGCCACGCAGGCCCTGTTGTCAGGTGAATGCGACATGGCTCTGGCGGGTGGTGTCACGATCGAGCTGCCGCAGGACCGGGGCTATATCTACAAGGAAGGCGAAGTGCTGTCGCCTGACGGTCATTGCCATGCCTTTGACCACCGCGCGCAAGGCACGGTCTTCGGCTCTGGCGCTGGTGTTGTGGTCATGCGCCGCCTCAGGGATGCGATTGCAGACGGCGATCACATCTGGGCGGTCATCAAAGGCAGTGCGATTAACAACGACGGGTCAGACAAGGCGGGCTATCTTGCGCCTTCGGTTGATGGTCAGGCAGAAGCGATTGCCGAGGCGCAGATGCTGGCCGAAACGCCCGCCGACACCATCGACTATATCGAATGCCACGGCACCGGCACCTATCTGGGCGACCCGATCGAGGTGGCGGCCCTGACGCAGGCCTTTGCCGAAACCACGGATGAGGTTGGGTTTTGCCGGATCGGATCGGTCAAGACTAACATCGGCCATCTGGACACAGCTGCCGGTGTGGCCAGCCTGATCAAGACATCGCTGTCGCTGCATCACAAACAGATCCCGGCATCGCTGGGCTATGAAAAGCCAAACCCTGCAATTGATTTCGAGACGTCGCCATTCAAGGTGAATGACACGCTGACCGACTGGGTCAGCCACAAGGGCCCGCGCCGCGCTGGGGTCAACTCTCTGGGTGTTGGCGGCACCAATGCGCATGTGGTGCTGCAAGAAGCCCCGGCGCGCACCGCATCGGCAGAGGCCGCGTGGCCCTTCCATCTGTTCTGCGTGTCTGGCCGGACCAAGGGTGCGCTGGATGCCAATGCGGCAGCCCTCGCCGCCCATCTGCGCGAAAACCCCGATCAACCACTCGCCGATGTCGCATGGACCCTGCACAAGGGGCGCCGGGCCTTTGAACGTCGCCGCGTGATTGTCGCCGAAACGCATGAGGAAGCGGCAGAGAAACTGGAAGCGAACGACCCACGCCGCGTGTTCACCCACACGACCGTCGGCGAAGACCCAGACTATGTCTTCATGTTCCCCGGCGGTGGCGCGCAATACGCCGGGATGGCGCGGGACCTGTATGAGACAGAGCCTGTCTTTGCCGAATGGATGGACAAAGGGCTGGAGGTCCTTCAGCCCAAGCTGGACTACGACATCCGCGCCCTCTGGCTGCCGGAACCGGGGCAGGAAGCGGCGGCAGATGCCAAGCTGACGCAACCCTCTGTCCAGCTGCCGCTGATCATGATCGTGGAATACGCGCTGGCGCAGCTTTGGATGAGTTGGGGCGTGACCCCCAGCGCCCTGACCGGCCATTCCATGGGTGAAAATACCGCCGCCTGTGTCGCCGGTGTCATGTCGTTTGAGGACTGCATCGGTCTGGTGCATCTGCGCGGCAAGCTCTTCGACACCGTGCCTGCCGGTGGCATGCTGTCCGTTGCGCTGCCTGCCGACCAGCTGACGCCGATGCTGGGCGATGATCTGGACCTGGGCGCTGTCAACGCCCCACAACTGAGTGTCGCGACCGGGCCGCAGGCAGCACTTGATGATCTGGAAAAGCTACTGAAATCCAAGGATATCGACTGCCAGCGCATCCCCATCGACATCGCCGCCCATTCGCGGATGCTGGAACCGATTCTGAAGGACTTTGGCGATTACCTCCGGTCGATCACGCTAAGCGCACCGCAAATCCCCTTTACCTCCAACCGCACCGGCAAGCTGATCACCGATGAACAGGCCACCGATCCCGACTACTGGGTTGCCCACCTGCGCGGCACGGTGCATTTCGCCGACGGTCTGACGACGCTCGCCGAGAAAGAAGACCGGATCTATATCGAGGTCGGGCCCGGTCGCGCCATGTCAGCCCTTGCCGGGCAGCATGGGACAGTGACGGCAAATCAGGTCGTTTCCACACTGCGCCACCCCAAAGATGACGTGGCCGACGACGCCTATTTCATGGCGATGCTGGGCCGCATCTGGGCGGCTGGCGGGGCATTTGACTGGGGTCAGGTCTGGGGCGGGCAACCGCGCCAGCGGGTGCCGCTGCCCACCTATCAGTTTCAGCATAGCCCCTATTTCATTGAACCTGGCACCGTCACAGCGGATGAAAGCACCGAATGGCTGACCCGGTCGGAGACACCTGAAAACTGGGGCTATCGCCCCGCATGGCTACCCCGCTATGCCGCCTGCGACGTGGATGTAACAGGCGATCTGTCAGAGGCCGAAACACAAACATGGTTGTGTTTTGTCGATGATGCCGGACTGACCGGGGCCGCCGCCAAACGGCTGGCAGAGGCTGGGCATACCGTCATCACCGTGCGCCCCGGCGATACCTTTGCCCGCGACGGCGAAGGCGGTTATTTCATCTCACCCGAACGGGGCCGTGAAAGCTATGACGCGCTGATTGCGGACTTGAACAGTCGTGACATGATCCCCGACCGTATTCTGCATGGCTGGATGATCACTGCCGATGACAGTTTCCGCCCCGGATCATCCTTCTTTCACCGCTTGCAGGAACAGGGGTTCTACAGCCTGTTTTTCCTGGCCCAGGCCATCGGCGGCGAGGATCTGAGCGACGATATCCACATCTGCGTCTTGTCATCCGACGCCATGCAGCATCGCGATGAACCGCTGCTTTACCCTGAAAAGGCAACGCTCGCCGGGCCTGCCCGCGTGATCCCGCGTGAATTCGCGAACCTGACAGTGGCCACACTCGACCTGACACTGCCAGCGCCAGAGGGCCGCAAGGCCCAGCGTCCGCAAGGTGCGATGGACACGCTGACAGGTCACATTCTGGAAGAGGCCCTGGCCGAACCCGGCAACAGCACCGCGCTTGTCCGCAAGGGCAAACGGTTCGCGCTGACTTACAAGCCCGCACCTTTGGTGGAACTGGAAGAGGGACAACCATTGCCCGTCCTGCGCGATGGCGGCACCTATCTGATCACAGGTGGTTTTGGCGGTATCGGCCTGACATTGGCCGAGGCGCTGATCACCCGCGCAGGCGCGAAGGTCGCGCTGATGGCGCGTGGTGAAATCCCGCCCAAGGACCAATGGGAGACGACACTGCGCAATGTGCCACCCTCGGCCCCCGTCGCGCGGCGCATCGGGGCATTGCAGCGGTTGGAAGAAATGGGCGGCACCGTCATGCCGGTCGCCGGTGACGTCAGCAATGTCGACGACATGCGCGAGGCACGCGCAGCGGTCGAGGCTGCATTTGGCAAGATCAACGGCGTGATCCACGCTGCGGGCCACATCGACGACGCCCCGATCATGGCCAAGGATGTCACCAGTATCGAAGACGTCTTTGCCCCGAAAATCCATGGCACGCAGGTCATCGACCAGATCTTCCCTGACGGCGATCTGGACTGGTTGGTTGTCTTCTCGTCCAGCTCAACCGCGACAGCGCCCCTGGGGCAGGTCGACTATGTGGCGGCCAACGAATACCTCAATGCTTTTGCCAAAGCGAAGGCTGGCGGCAAGACCGCCGTGCGTGCCATCAACTGGGGCATCTGGGCCGATGTCGGCATGGCGGCTGATGCAATGTCAGCGCGCACCGGTGCCGCGCCTGCGGCAGAGGTGCACGCCGCCGACCTTGCCATGCTGGATGAAACGACGTTCGACAAATCCGGCACCCGCGTGTTCCGCGCCCAATACCGCACTGACGACCGCTGGTTCCTTGACGATCACAGGACAAAGGCTGGCGATGCGCTGGTGCCCGGCACCGGCTATCTGGAACTGGCCGCAGAGGCCCTGCGCGGGATGGACGAAAGCGGCAGCTTTGAAATCCGCGACCTCTATTTCCTGCGACCGCTGGCCGTGGGCGACAGCCAGACCGTCGATGTGCGTGTCAGCCTGCCGCGCAGCGACACCGGCTATGACCTGTTGGTCGAAAGCGGGCAGGACGGTGCATTTGAACAAAACGCGCAAGGCAGCCTGCGTCTGCTGCCAATGACCGCGCCTGCACCCCTTGATATCCCGGCCCTCACCGCGCGCATGGGTGATGCGATTGAGGCGGGCAGCATGGGCTGGATTGCCGCCTCGCAAGAGGCGCATCTGAAATTTGGGCCACGCTGGCGCGTGCTGCAGTCCACTGCCTTCGGCGATGGCGAGGGGCTTGCCCGGCTGACGCTGCCAGATGCCGCCAAGGGCGATCCCGCCGCAGGCTACATCCTGCACCCCGCGCTAATGGATATCGCCACCGGCTGGGCCATGAAACTGATCAAAGGCTATGCGCAACAGGCGCTTTGGGTACCGGTGTCCTACCGTTCGGTCAAAGTTTATCAGCCCCTGCCGACAGAGGTGATCAGCTGGGTCCGCAACGCTGGCGACAACAATGCAGACGCAGAAATCGCAAGTTTCGATATCACGCTTGCCGCACCCGATGGCACAGTCTGTGTCGAGGTCACGGGTTTCTCCATCCGTCAGATGGAGGCGCTCACCGACTTTGGCGCGCAACCCGCACCGGCCAGCACGTCATCGCAAGAAGAGGCGATCCGCCCACTCTCACCCGCCGAGGAACGCCTGCGCCACAATATCAGTCAGGGCATCCGGGCAGAGGAAGGGGCAGACCTTTTCCTGCGCGCCCTGATCAGCCCGCACCCACAGGTGATCCTGTCATCGCTTGACCTTGATGCGCTGATCGCACAGGCGGGCAAATCGGATGATGACGATTCTGAGGATGGTCAGAAATTCGCGCGACCACAGCTCGACAGTGATTTCGTGGTCCCTGAAGGCCCGATCGAGGAACGCCTTGCCGGGTTCTGGCAGGATCTGCTGGGCGTCGACGAAATCGGGGCCGAAGACAGCTTTTTCGATCTTGGCGGCCACTCGCTGATCGCGGTGCGGCTCTTCGCGCAGGTGCGCAAGGCCTTTGACGTCGATTTCCCGATTTCGGTCCTGTTCGAGGCGCCGACGATCCGCAAGATTGCCGGGCTGATCGCCGAACGTGGTGGCAGCGCGGAGGCCGAGGATACACCGACAACCGGCGACAAGCCCAAGACCCCGCAACGCCGCTTTACCCATCTAGTGCCGATGCATCAGGGCGAAGGTGGGCGCAAACACCCGTTCTTCCTTGTCGCTGGTATGTTCGGCAATGTCCTGAACCTGCGCCATCTGGCGCATCTGATTGGCAGTGACCGGCCGTTTTACGGGCTGCAGGCACGCGGCCTTCTCGGGGATGAGGAACCGCACCGCACGATCGAAGCTGCGGCCAAAGACTACATCGCAGAGATGCGACAGGTGCAACCGCATGGGCCGTATCATCTTGGTGGCTTCTCTGGCGGCGGCATCACGGCCTATGAGATCGCGCAGCAACTGACCGCCCAGGGGGAAGAGGTCGCAGCCCTTGTCCTGCTGGACACGCCACTGCCAGTGCGCCCTGATGTGGACAAGATCGACCGCCTCCGCATCAAAATGCAGGACCTGCGGCAGGCGGGGCCGAAATACATCGTCGATTGGGCCAAACAACGCATCAGATGGGAAATTGCCAAGCGGCGCGGCCATACCGAAACGGCGGAAGAGGGGCAGCAGTTCCACAATCTGGCTATTCAGGATGCGTTCCTGGAAAGCGTCACCGCCTATCAGGTGACACCTTGGCATGGCACTATGGCGCTCTTCCGTCCGCCGCTGGTGGCGAAATGGGTCGCCGGTGGCCGGATGATCAGCGATGAACGCTATTACCTTTACGACGATAACGACTGGACCAAATTCGCGCCACAGACAGAGGTCTATGAGGTCCCGGGCAACCATGACAGCATGGTGCTGGAACCCAACGTGCGCGTGCTGGCCGCACGCATCCGCAAATACCTTGACCGCACAACCGCGGCGCAGGCCCCCGCCCCCTATCAGGAAGCAGCAGAATAATGGCCGACCCGCGTATTCTGACCATCGTGCTGAACTACAAGACAGCCGCGATGACGCTGAAGGCCGCAGCGGCGGCCCGTGTCGCCATGACCGGTCTGCCGGGCGAGATCGTCATTGTCGACAATGACAGCGGCGATGGGTCGTTTGAGACGATGCAGGCCCATGTGACCACCGAAGGCTGGACCGATACCCGCGTGATCCAGTCAGGGCGCAACGGCGGCTATGGCGCAGGCAACAATGTGGGCATCCGGGCGGGCATGTCTGATGGCAGCAGGCCGGATTACATCTATGTCCTGAACTCTGACGCCTTCCCCAAGGCAGACGCGATCCGGGTGCTTTACGATCACCTGAACACCACCCCATCCACAGGCTTTGCCGGAAGCTGGATCGAGGGTGAGGACGAGGACCAGCACCTGACCACCTTCCGCTTCCCCTCTGTCCGGAGCGAGCTGGAAAGTGCCATCAAATTCGGCCCCGTCACCCGCTTGCTCGAAGGCCACCGCGTCCCGCGAGAGCTGAAGCAATCAGCGCAAGTGGATTGGCTCGCCGGGGCGTCCGTGATGATGCGGCAGGACGTGCTGGACGACATCGGGCTCTTTGACGAAACCTTCTTTCTCTATTTCGAGGAGACCGATCTTTGCCGTCGCGCCAATCTGGCCGGGCACCAGATCATGTTTCTTGCCGACAGCGTCGTGACCCATATCGGGTCTGTCTCGACCGGCATGAAAGAATGGAAGCGCGTGCCCGACTACTGGTTCAATTCGCGCTGGCATTACTTCACCAAGAACCACGGGCGCAGCTATGCCGCGCTGGCGACTGCCATGCATCTGCTGGGTGGCAGCCTGCATTGGCTGCGCGCCACGCTGACCCGCAAACCAGTGGGCACCGCCCCGCATTTTTTGCGCACATTGGCCGCCCATGACCTGAAGGCACTGTTCCGCAAACCGGCAGAACCCATGCCCGCCCCTCATCCGCAAATCGGAGAATAGCCCATGTCATCCTTCCGCGCTGTGATCATCGGCAATGAGTCCCTCGCCATCCAGTGTGGGGAGATGTTGCGCGATACTGGCCATACCATCGCCGCCGTGATCACCCGCAATGCGGATGTGGCTGATTGGGCGAAAGGGGCCGATCTGCCTGTCATCAGCGCGGATGAAGACCACGTCGCGGCCCTGTCAGGCATCGCATTCGACTGGCTTTTGTCCATTGCGAACCTTGATCTGATCCCGGACGCGGTGCTGGCCCTGCCTACGCGCGGTGCCGTCAATTTCCACGATGGCCCATTGCCCCGCTATGCCGGTCTGAACGCGCCTGTCTGGGCGATCCTGAATGGAGAGGTTGAATACGGCATCAGCTGGCACATGATCAGCGGCGGCGTCGATGAAGGCGGGCTGCTGGCGCAGAGCTTCTTTGACATCACACCGGACGAGACGGTGCTGACGCTGAATACGAAATGCTATGCGGCGGCCATCGACAGTTTCGGCACCGTGGTTGACAAGCTCGCGTCAGAGGCACCGGCAACAACCGCGCAGGACCTTGGCCAACGCAGCTATTTTGCCAAGAATGACCGCCCCGCCGCCGCCGGGCGGCTGGATTTCACGCAGTCGGCACGCAAGATCACGACGTTGGTGCGCGCGCTGGATCACGGGACCTATTGGAACCCGCTGACCTGCCCAAAAATCGCAACCGCAAACGGCGTCTTTCTGGTAGGCAAAGCCGTCGCTGGCAGCACCGCAGAGGGTGCCCCCGGCACCGTGACAGCCGTGACAGAAGACAGCCTGACCGTGGCAACGGCCACTGCCCCTGTCACCCTGTCAGGCTTGCGTGACGTCACTGGTACCCCCGTGACGGCCAGCGATATCGCCGCTGTCGGTGACAGCTTGCCCAGCCCCGACGCGGATGAGGCGGCAGCACTGTCAAACATGCTCAAAGGAACGCTGAAAGCGGAACCAAAATGGCAAAAGTCACTGGCGGCCCTGACTCCCGTCAGCATCCCGCTTGTCGATATGGGTGCAAAGGGCGGCGCAATTACATCGCAAGAGGTGCAGGGCGACCCCGCACATCTGGCAGCCGCCATGCGCCAGCTTGGCGACCTGCTGGCCGGTGAACCTGCGGCGGTTGCGCTGGGCCTTGCACATGACCACCCCGGCTACCTGAACAACTGGGTCCCGCTATCCGCCGATGATAATGTCGATGACGCGCGCGCGCGCGGCCCCTTTGCCGCCGACCTCATCGCGCGGATGCCGGGTGATGTGGCCACGCCTGCGCTGGGTCTGTCCGATACCGGCCACGTGCCCGGCACGGCACTGACCCTGACAGGCTCCACGCTCAGCGCCGATACCGGCAAGATCAGCGGCGATGCCACTGCGCTGATGGCCGCACGGCTGTCCCATATCGCGGACCAACTGGCGGAAGGTGAAAGCCCGACGGCGCTGCCCGACGCAGAGCGTCAACAGGTGCTTTACGGCTGGAACGCCACCGCCATCGATTTCCCTGCCGATCAATGCATCCATCACGCGTTTGAGGCGCAGGTCGCAAAAACCCCCGACGCCGCCGCGCTGGCGTTTGAAGGCGAAAGCCTGACCTACGCTGAACTCAACGCCCGCGCCAACGCGCTTGCCCATATCTTGCAGGAAAATGGCGTTGGCCCCGATGTGATCGTGGGGCTGCATCTGCCGCGTTCTGCCGACCTTTTGATCAGCGCACTTGCCATCATGAAGGCTGGTGGCGCCTACCTGCCGATGGACCCGGCCTATCCCGCCGACCGCACCGCCCTTTATGCAGAGGACAGCGGCACCAAGGTGATCGTCACCAACACAACGCTCGCCAAAGGTCTGCCGCAGGATATCACCCATATCTGCGTGGATGATCTGGCCGCGGTGCCAATGGTCGAGAACCCCAAAAGCGACGTGGGCGGCGCGCACCTTGCCTATATGATCTACACATCAGGCTCCACCGGGCGGCCCAAGGGCGTCATGGTCGAACACCGCAATGTTGCGAACTTCTTTACCGGCATGGACGACCGGATCAGCCATGAACCGCCCGGCGTCTGGATGGCGGTCACCTCTCTGTCGTTTGATATCTCCGTGCTGGAGCTTTTCTGGACCCTCGCCCGTGGCTTCAAAATCGTCATCTCTGGCGATGAAAGCCGGGCTTTGGTGGCAGGCGACAGCCCCGCTCCCGGCGTCGGGATGGACTTCAGCCTGTTTTACTGGGGCAACGACGATGGTGTGGGCCGTGATAAATACCGGTCCCTTCTGGAAGGCGCGCAATTTGGCGACAAGCACGGGTTCTGTGCTGTCTGGACGCCAGAGCGGCATTTTCACGCCTTCGGCGGCCCTTACCCGAACCCATCCGTCACCGGTGCCGCAGTTGCGGCGGTGACCAAAAACCTTGCCGTGCGCGCTGGGTCCTGCGTGGCCCCGTTGCACCATACCGCGCGCATCGCCGAAGAATGGGCGGTTATCGACAACATCACCAATGGCAAGACCGGCCTTGCCATCGCGTCCGGCTGGCAGCCTGATGACTTCATCCTGCGGCCTGAAAACACGCCACCCAAGAACAAGCCCGCGATGTTTGAGCAGATCAAGGATCTGCGCAAGCTCTGGGCCGGTGAAACCGTCGAATTCCCGCGTGAGAATGGCGAGATGCACGGGGTTGTCACGCAACCGCGTCCGGTCTCAAAGAAGCTCAACGTCTGGGTCACCACCGCTGGCAACCCCGCCACGTGGAAAGAGGCCGGTGAAAACGGCTGCCATGTCCTGACGCACCTTCTGGGGCAAAGCGTGGATGAGGTCGCCGAAAAGATCGTGATCTATCATCAGGCGCTGCGCGATGCAGGCCATAACCCCGACGATTTCACCGTCACGCTGATGCTGCACAGCTTCCTCGCTGAAAGCCGCGACAAGGCCCGCGAGATCGCCCGCGAACCGATGAAGGATTACCTGCGCGCCGCCGCCGGGCTGATCAAGCAATATGCTTGGGCCTTCCCCGCCTTCAAGAAACCCAAGGGCGTCGAAAACCCGATGCAGATCGACCTTGGCTCGCTGGATGCCGAGGAAATGGATGGCATTCTTGAATTTGCATTTGAACGCTATTTCAACGACAGCGGTTTGTTCGGCACGGTCGAAGACGCCATGGTCCGCGTGGCCGAGGTCAAGGCTATTGGCGTGACTGAAATCGCCTGCCTGATCGACTATGGCATTGATGTGGACCTTGTGCTGGAAGGGCTGAAGCCGCTCGCGCAGGTCGTCGCGGCCAGCAATCAGGGCGTGGCAGAGGATGACTATTCCATTGCCGCCCAGATCATTCGTCACAATGTCACCCACCTGCAATGCACCCCGTCCATGGCGCAGATGCTGACCATGAATGACGAGGCGCGTGCGGCCCTGCCACGCATCAAGCACATGATGGTGGGCGGTGAGGCCTTGCCGGGTGCCTTGGCGGCGGAATTGCGCGGGCTGACTGGCGGGCATGTGGAAAACATGTACGGCCCGACCGAAACGACAATCTGGTCCACCACGCAAACTGCTGGTGACGGGACAGCAGCGGTGCCCGTTGGCACCCCCATCGCCAACACGCAGGTCTATGTGCTTGATGACGACATGCAGCCTTGCCCGGTCGGCGTCGCGGGAGAGCTTTATATCGGCGGCGCAGGTGTGACGCGCGGCTATTTCCAGCGCGAGGATCTGACGGCAGAGCGTTTCGTCAAGGACCCCTTTGTTGACGGCGATGCAAATGCTGCTGGCCGTGGCCTGATGTACAAAACCGGCGATCTGGTGCGCTGGCGCACTGATGGCGCGCTTGATTTTCTTGGCCGTGCTGATTTTCAGGTCAAGCTGCGCGGCTACCGCGTGGAACTGGGCGAGATCGAAAGCGTCATCGACCGGCACGCCGCCGTGCAACAATCCGTGGTCGTCGCGCGCGAGGATACGCCGGGCGTCGTTCAGCTTGTCGGCTATCTGCTGACGCATGGTCCGGTGGACGAGGCCGCCTTGCGCGCCGAAATGCTGGAAACCCTGCCGGATTACATGGTCCCCCGCCATTTTGTGACATTGGATGCCTTCCCGCTGACACCCAACAAAAAGGTGGACCGCAAGGCCCTGCCGGCCCCGACCTTGGGCACACCAAAACCTGCCGCTGCGGTGGCACCGGCCCCCGCCCCGACAGCAGATCAAGCCAGGGCCGACGCCCCGGCTGCGCCGGTATCGCTGGGATC
>JAHDGO010000344.1 GCA_020627605.1 Yoonia sp. | reverse complement strand
GAGGTCGCGTAGCCTTGACTGTTCTCGCGGGTCTCGGCCGCGTCTGATTCGAACAGATGCGCACCGGCACTCAGCGCGTCCTTCGATTTCAAACCAACCAATTGCTGGCGTGTCTCACCAACCAGACCGGGGCGTGCGGCCGCTGTCTTGCCCACGCAATCCTTTTTGCCGCTGATCATACCGCCCATGCCAATGTCAAAGGCCGTGGTGCGGCCATGGATTTCTGCATGAGTGATAAAGCCCTTCTCGATCCGCAGCACATTCAGCGCCTCCATCCCGTAAGGCCCGCCGCCCATGACCTCTGCCTGCGCCACAAGCATCCGGAACAGGCTTTCGCCATAGCGGGCCGGCACCGCGACCTCATAAGCATGTTCGCCAGAGAAAGAGATACGGAACAGCCGACCGGGGACGCCTGCAACGCCAATTTCGCCGCACGCCATGAAGGGCCAGTTGTCATCGGAGACCTCTGTGTCCAGAACCGTATTCAGCAATGCGCGCGACTGCGGACCGGCCACGGCAAACTGCGCCCATTGTTCGGTTACCGACACAACCTTTGCATCCAGATCAGGGCGCAGCACCTGCAGCACAAACTCCAGGTGCCGCATGACCAAGCCAGCCGCGACGGTTGTCGTCGTCATCACGAAATGCTGGTCCGATAGCCGCGCTGTCGTGCCGTCATCCATGACATGCCCATCTTCGCGCAGCATCAGCCCATAGCGCACGCGCCCCACCTTCAGGGTCGAGAACATGTTGGTGTAGACAAAATCAAGCAGCGCCGCCGCATCTGGCCCTTGCACATCGATCTTGCCAAGTGTCGAGACGTCGCACACCCCAACCGCATTGCGGACATAGCCGACCTCCCGGTCGCAGCTTTCGCGCCAATGGTTTTCGCCGGTTTGCGGAAAATAGCTGGGGCGATACCACATCCCCGCCTCGATCATCGGGGCCTGCCTGTCCAGCGTCGCATGGTGCGAGGTTGTCAGCCGTTCCGGTGCAAACCCTTTGCCCTGACTGCCAGCGCCCATCGCGGCAATCGGCACCGGCACATAGGGCGGGCGAAAGGTGGTGGTGCCGGTTTCAGGAAGGCCGCGCCCGGTCGCATCCGCCAGCACCGCAAGTGCCACCACATTCGATGACTTGCCCTGATCAGGTGCCATGCCTTGTGTGGTGTACCGCTTCATATGTTCGACAGAACGAAAGTTTTCCTGTGCCGCCAGTTTGATGTCCTTCACATGGACATCGTTCTGGAAATCGATCCATTTGCGGCCCTTGCCCGGCACCGCCCAAAGCGGGCTGATGGCATAGGGCGTCTGGTCTGCCGCTGGCACGGCGACATTGGCGGTCAGCCCAAGATCATCCGCCATCATTGCCGCAACTCTCGCCCCCTCTGACAGGCAGTCAGCGGTGGTAAAGCTGCCATTGCAGGCCCCGGCGGTCACAAGGCCGGGGATACTGTCAGGCGTCGGGACAAAGCTTGCGATATCCTCGCGCCATGAAGGGCGCCCATTCATGTGGCACGTCAGATGCACCGTCGGGTTCCAGCCCCCGGACATGGCAAGGCAGTCCGTCCGGATCGCGCGCGTCCCGCCTGCGTGGCGTACAGTGATGCTTTGCAAACCATGTCGGCCCTTTGTCGCGATGACCTCTGCGCCAGTGAATGTCAGATAATCGCCGTCAATCTGCGCGTCGTCGCGGCTGTCGATGACGGCGGCCACTTTCACCCCTGCTGCGGCCAGATCGCGCGCGCTGCGATGGGCATCATCATTGTTACCAAAGACAGTGACCGCCTTGCCGGGGGCAACGCCCCAGCGGTTCAGATAGGCCCGCACACCACTGGCCAGCATGACGCCGGGCCGGTCGTTGTTGGGGAATGCGATGGGGCGTTCAAGGGCCCCCGCGCAAAGGATGGCGCGTTTCGCGACGATCCGCCAGAAACAAGACACAGGCTTGCCCGCCGCACGTGGCCCTGCCACATCCTCCAGCGCGCCAAAGGTGCCCTGATCATAAGCGCCCGTGACCGTTGTGCGGGTCATCAGACGCACGTTATCCATCGCGCCAAGCTCTTGCAGGGCCGCCGCGACCCAGTCTGCGGCTGGCGCGCCGTCAATCTCTTCACGTTCACGCAGCAGGCGGCCACCCATGGCCGTGTCTTCATCCGCCAGAATAACGTCTGCCCCGGCGCGACCGGCGGTCAAGGCCGCCATCAAACCCGCAGGCCCGGCCCCGATGATCAGCACATCGCAAAAGGCAAAGGCCTTTTCGTAGGTGTCCTGATTGCTTTCACCACTTAACGCACCCAAACCGGCAGCGCGGCGGATCACGGGTTCATACAGTTTCTCCCAGAAACTGCGGGGCCACATAAAGGTCTTGTAGTAGAACCCCGCCGCCAGAAACGGCGACACCAGATCGTTGATTGCCATCACATCATAGCGCAGCGATGGCCAGGCGTTCTGGCTAAAGACCTCCAGCCCCTCGGCGACCTCCAACGTTGTCGCCCGCACATTCGGATCATGCTGCGCACCGCGCCCGACCGTCACAAGCGCGTTCTGCTCTTCCGACCCGGCGGACATGACACCGCGCGGGCGGTGATACTTGAACGAACGGGCGACCAGTTTGATCCCGTTAGCCAGCAGGGCCGCCGCGACAGGTTCGCCCGGCACGCCCTTGATCTTACGGCCATCAAAGCTGAACGTGACTGTTTTTTCTGGGGTGCGGAGCCTCATCTTTTGGCCTTCTCTGCCAGAGTCACACCATGAATTTCGTGGGTCACCGTATTCCGGTCGATCACCAGCCACGCACCGCAACCCGCCTCGTGAAACCACAGGTCGCGCGTG
>JAHDGO010000343.1 GCA_020627605.1 Yoonia sp. | reverse complement strand
CGTCGAGGCGTTCGGTCACCTCGACCGCCTCTTCATAAAGGAGTTCCGGCAACCGGATCTGCAGATCGAAAAGGCGGGGCCGGTTCTGATAGCCAATGCGCAGCAGATCACGCAGGCCTTTGGTGATGAAAAGGACCGTCCGTTCCCCCTTGCGCTCAAGCAGCGCGTTGGTTGCGACCGTCGTGCCCATCTTGACCGCACCAATGCTGCCGCTTGGAATCTGATCGCCTTGGGGCAGGCCCATCAGGTCGCGGATGCCTTGCACGGCGGCATCGTCATAGCGTTCGGGGTTTTCCGACAACAGCTTGTGCGTCTGCAAATTGCCGTTTGGATCACGGGCCACGATGTCGGTGAATGTGCCGCCGCGATCGACCCAGAATTGCCACATCGCCTGTTCCCCTTGACCTGCGGTATTTGCATGGCGCGAAGTTAGAACGCCTGCGGCAAACAGTACAACCGCAATAGCGAGGGCGGTGCCAGAGAACCATGTAATGAACGCTGCCTGGGGCAGTCCGATCAATTGCCGGTTTTAGCGCTTTGTAATTCGGTGACTATTTCTTGCAATTGCGACAACGCTTGACTCACCGGCAAAGATTTCATGGACTGAAGACCATAACTTTTTCAGGGGGACACATGTTCAAATCACTTAAATCAGCCGTCCTGGCTGCGGCGCTTGTCGTTGGATCAGGCACGACAATGGTCGCACAGGAATTGACATTCTTTACAATCGGGACGGGTGGGACATCCTTTACCTACTATCCTGTCGGTGGTGTCATCGCCAACGCGATTTCCAAACCACCGGGGTCACGTGAATGTGGCGAGGGTGGGTCCTGCGGCGTTGACGGTCTGATTGCCTCGGCTGTGTCGTCACGCGGATCTGTCGACAACATCAACGCAATCATTTCCGGTCTGCGTGACAGTGGATTTGCACAGTCCGACGTGGCCTATTGGGCCTATACCGGCACAGGGACACGCGAAGGCGAAGAGCCAGCAACAGAGCTGCGGACGATTGCGGCCCTGTTTGAAGAGCATATCCACCTTGTGGCCCTCGCTGACAGCGGCATCAATTCGGTGGCTGATCTTGCTGGCAAGCGCGTCTCGCTCGATGAACCGGGTTCTGGCACCTATGTTGATGCCAACCTGATCCTTGAGGCCGCAGGCCTGTCGCAGGATGATATCACAGTCGAGGCGCTGAAAGGGTCCGCTGCCGCAGAGGCGCTGCGCAACGGGCAACTGGATGCGTTCTTTGCCGTGGCTGGCTATCCGACAGGTGCGATTGTCGAACTGGCCTCTGCCGCTGACGTGAAGATTGTCCCGATTGACGGGGACGTCGCTGCGACATTGACCGATGAATACGGGTTCTTTGCCAATAGCGAGATCCCTGAAGGCACCTACGAAGGTGTTGCCGGGGCCGCCACGATTTCCGTCGGTGCGCAGTGGTTTACGTCCTCTGCTGCGGACGAGGAATTGATCTACAACATCACGGCAGCATTGTGGAACGAAGAAAGCCGCCGCCTGCTTGATGTTGGCCATGCAAAAGGTGCGACCATCACGCCGGAAACCGCCTTGGCCGGTGTTGGCGTGCCGCTGCATCCCGGTGCAGAACGCTTCTACCGTGAAGCTGGTCTGCTGACCGAGTAATCCAAACCTTGTTGGGTCGAGCGTCTGTGAGGACGCTCGGCCATCTCCTTGCGTGGGTGTTGTCACAAAGCCGGGCGCGCCGCGCTGACGCTTGAGGGCGAGCAGCCATGACAGATACACCTGACCGGACGTTGACGGCCGAAGAACTGGCCGAGATCGAACGCAAATACGACCCTGAAACCGCCTTTCGCAGTACCGGGCCAAAGCTGGCGGTGCTGATTACCACAGCGCTGGTTGCGATGTCGGTCTATCATTTTTACGAGGCTGGTATCCAACCCATCCGCGAGCTTTTGCATCGCGGCATTCACCTGGCCTTTGTCCTTGGCCTGACGTTTCTGGTCTTTGGCTGGCGCAAGCAACCTGCTGGCGCACCGCCACCGCGATTTGCCATTCAGGGTGTGCCGATACCGGATTTGATTTTTGCGGTGCTGGCGATTGGCGCGGCACTCTATCTGCCACTTCTGCCGCCTGAGGTCGTATCGATGCGGGTCGGCAACCCGTCGCAATCCGACATTTTCATGGGCACAGCCTTGCTGGTGATCACGCTGGAGGCGACGCGCCGCGCTGTCGGACCTGCACTGCCGATCATTGCGATCCTGTTTATCCTTTTTGCCCTTTACGGGCGTTCCATGCCGGGGCCGTTGATCCACCCCGGAACCACGTGGCTGGGGCTGATCAACCAGCTCTATATGACAAATCAGGGCATCTACGGCATCGCCATCGGGGTGATGGCGAAATACGTCTTTTTGTTCATTGTCTTTGGGGTTCTCGCCACCCGGATCGGGCTGGGACATCTGTTTATGGATGCCGCCCAATGCCTCGCCGGTCGCTACTCTGGCGGTCCGGCGAAAGTGGCGATTTTCTCGTCAGCTTTCATGGGTACGATTTCCGGATCGTCCATCGCCAATACGGTGACCACAGGGGCGCTGACGATTCCCAGCATGAAAAAGGTGGGCTACCCCAAGCATTTCGCCGCCGCGGTTGAGGCCACAGCCTCCACCGGTGGGCAGATCACCCCGCCGATCATGGGGGCTGCGGCCTTTATCATGGTCGAATATCTTGAGATTTCGCTGACAACGGTGCTGGCTGCGGCGCTGGTTCCGGCCCTCCTGCACTATTTCGGTATCTTCATCATGGTCCATCTGGAGGCCAAGCGCCTTGGCCTGCGCGGCCTGTCTGAGGAAGAGATGCCCAAGATCGGC
>JAHDGO010000342.1 GCA_020627605.1 Yoonia sp. | reverse complement strand
GCACATTGAACCCATGCACCACGATCAGTACCTGATTGTTGGCACTGCGCGCATGGACGTTCCGGGCCCAGTCATGCGGTGACAGCACCCGCCCGGCGGGCTGCGGCGTGCCGACACCGGGCAGTTCAATGAATGTGCTGACGCCCGCCTTTTGTCCCGTGGGGCGCTGTGGATTGCCGACCAATTTGCGGCGGGAAAAGAAATACTCCATACCAGTCTACCTTGCATCTTAATGACTCAAACAATGCAGACAGGTTAGAACGGCACTCACAGCTTCTCAAAGGAAATTGTCACCGTCCCGATATCCAGCCCGAACCGTTTGACGTAGGCAAGGTTCAGCAAACGGTCCTCGGCCAAGAGCCACATCCAGTCGTCGAAACTGACGCGCATGGTCTCTGTCTCGCCCGTGGCAGAGGGGATTGGCAGGTCGATGGTGTAGACCCAGTTGAAACGGTTGTCCTGCTCGACCCCCGTCGCGGCACCGATCACACCCGGCGCGGTACCGGTCCAGCTGTCAGGGCCGGTCTTGCGCAGGGTCCAGATGCGCTGCTCGGTTGATCCATCCTCATAGTCGAAATCCTCGACCAGACGCAGCCGTTCACCATCCCAGTCACCATTGATGGTCACCACGAAACTGCGCCGGACCGTGCCCAGTACATCCTGAAACTGACCATAGGCCACCAGTTCACCGTCAAAGAATTCTTCGAGGTTCAGTTTGCGGTCGCTCAGGCCGGGGTCGTCGAAGGATGGCTTGCCGGTACAGGCGGCAAGCAGGGCAAAGGCGGCAATAAGGATCAGGCGCATGGTATTCTCCGGTCAACTGACGTTGGTACGGCGGGGCGGCACATTCGGATGCCTCTTTGCAGGGGCCGTCAGTTCTGGCATATCGCCAGCATGCTTGATGACACCGACATCCATCCACTTTTCGCAGGCGCGCCCGGCACGACCGAGTTCAAGAAACTGCGCAAGCGCATCGTCCGCTATACCCGCGAGGCGATAGACCAATACGGTATGGTGGAACGCGGTGCGAAATGGCTGGTCTGCCTGTCAGGCGGCAAGGACAGCTATACGCTGCTTGCTGCATTGTACGAGCTGCAGTGGCGCGGGCTGTTGCCCGTCGAACTGATCGCCTGCAACCTTGATCAGGGGCAACCTGGCTTTCCGGCGACGGTGTTGCCGGAGTTTCTGGAAAGGATGGGTGTGCCGCACCGGATCGAGTATCAGGACACCTATTCGATTGTGATGGACAAGGTGCCAGAGGGGCGGACATTCTGCGCGCTCTGTTCGCGCCTGCGGCGCGGCAACCTGTACCGGATCGCGCGCGAGGAGGGCTGCTCTGCCGTTGTGCTGGGCCACCACCGCGATGATATTCTTGAGACGTTCTTCATGAACCTCTTCCACGGGGGGCGGCTGTCCACAATGCCGCCGAAACTGGTCAACGAAGAGGGCGATCTGTTCCTCTACCGCCCGCTGGCCCATGTGGCAGAAGCGGATTGCGAAAAATTTGCAAAGGCGATGAATTATCCGATCATTCCGTGCGATCTTTGCGGGTCGCAGGACGGGTTGCAGCGCCAGCAGGTCAAACAGATCCTCGACGGCTGGGAAAAGAACAGCCCCGGCCGTAGGCAGGTGATGTTCCGGGCGCTGATGAACGCGCGGCCTTCGCATCTGCTGGACCCCAAGCTGTTTGATTTCGCCGGGCTGACCCGATCCGGCGTCGACTGACGGCCCGTTTTCGGTTAGGTATCGCGCATTGCGTGTTCGCCGGATGCCGTATGAGTCGGCCAGGTTGCACGAAACTGCCTGCCGTTGCGGCAACGCAGCGAATATGGCTTTTTTGTGAAAGTTTACGTTGCCTAAATGGGCGTTAACTGCGATTCTGGTCGCAAAACAAGGGCAGTGGTGCTGTTGCACTTTCGGACATAATTCATGGGTTCAGGGCTGGATCATCCTAGTTTCGCCCCCTTTGGATGTTCTTATTGCGGAAAGACAGCAAAGCCACGCCAGGCAGACAGAGGCGAGAATTGGGAAGATGATGAAAAGAGTTGCAGCCAGTTTCATGTGTTGTGTTGCACCGATGGCCCTGTTGGCCCAGCAAGTTGACTTGCGCTCTCCGGATGAATTTATCAGCGTCGAAGGCGAAATCGTCGGGTTCAATGGCGTGATGCTGCGCGTTGACACGACGGTCGGCGTAATCGCCGTCCCCGCGTCAGAGGTGATCTGCTACGGCGCAGGCTGCCAAGAGGTTTTGGCGAATAACGACTTTGGTTTGACAGCTGACGCGCTCATCGACGTGATTGATGAACGGGCCGATGCGGTCGCCGCCGCGCCAACGCCGGCCCCAGCACCTGTAGAGAACCTGCAAGCGACCATTCAGTTTGACGGTGCATCCTTTGACAGGCTCTACCGCACGATTGCCGGGGCCTATGCTGTGGCGGGCGACACCGGCAGAGATGTCGATCTCGCACCGTCAGGGGCGTTGTCCGTCACGGATACGACAACCGGTGGCTCCGCCGTGCTGAGCGTTGCCGAAGAGGGTACCGCTGCCGATATCACCGTCGGAACTGTCAGCCTGAACGGCACGGCTGATGCCGCCTATGCCGATGCAGGCGACTGGGCGACAACAGCGACACCAACCCATCAGATGCTCGGCCTGAAATCCTTTTCTGTTCTGGTCGCGCCAAACGCCGGGATTTCCCAGATTTCGCTGAACGATCTGGCACGTGTGTTTGCCGGAGAGGTCACAAACTGGTCTCAGATCGGTGGCGCAGATATCAACATCCTGCCGCTACAATTGCCAACCAACTCTGACGTCTGGGCAGAAATGTCGCGGATGGTCATGGAACC
>JAHDGO010000341.1 GCA_020627605.1 Yoonia sp. | reverse complement strand
GGGACACCGTGTTCGTCACACAGGTCGCGCAGCCCCTTCAAGCAGGCATCAGGCAAGGGGCGGATTCCGCCCTCCCCCTGCACTGGTTCAACCAGAATTGCCGCCGTCTTGTCGCTGACAGTCGCTGTCAGCGCGTCATGATCGCCAAACTCCAGATGGGTGAAGCCCGGCAACAGCGGGCCAAAGCCCTTGGTCATCTTCTCTGACCCGGCCGCTGCAATACCAGCGCTTGACCGGCCATGGAAAGAGCCGCTGAAGGTGATGATCTCTACCCGGTCTGGCTGATCTTTCTCATACCAGTATTTGCGGGCCATCTTGACCGCCAATTCGCAGGCCTCTGTCCCGGAATTGGTGAAAAAGACGGTGTCGGCGAAGGTCTTGTCGACCAGCGCGTCAGCCAGCGCCTGTTGTGCGGGAATATTGTAGAGGTTGGAGACATGCCACAGCGCATTGGCCTGTGTCGTCAGCACCTCCACCAGTGCCGGGTGGGCGTGGCCCAGCGCGTTGACCGCGATGCCGGCGCCCAGATCCAGAAAGCGTCGGCCATCCGCCTCTGTCAGCCAGGAACCAGCGCCAGAGACAAAGCTCAGCGGCGCGCGTGAATAGGTTGGCAGAACAGATGCGATCATGGTGGATCATCCTTCAACAGTAAGCCCGATTGGTGCAGAACCATGCCGGGGTGTCAACAATGTAGGGGGTTTGGAACGGACAGGACGAAAGGCGGCGCTGGATCAGCGTCGGCGTCGGTCACTATATGCGGTCAGTCCGTTCATGCCGCTGGCATAGCGAAGCCTGCAAAGGATGTGAAGCGCAGATTGTCGGGCGGGGCATTGTCACGCCCCGCCATAGGCCATCAGAGGCTAAAATCCGATCAACATCTCGGCCAGCGCCATCCACAGCGGGATCGACAGGATCGCGACAGGTGTGCCGATACCCGTTGATGTGCCCACATAGGCAGAGGCGTTGGCCTCTGGCAGCGCCCCCCGCAAGGTTGGCGGGCCAGAAATGTCAGAGCTTGATGCGGCCATGACCGCCAGCAGTACCACCCCACCGCCTGAAAATCCTGTGACCTCATGCGCCACCATGCCTGCGCCAAAGCCCAATAGCCCATGCAGCAGCGGTGCCGTGACCCCATAAAGTATATAGGCATGGGCGACCTTGCGCAGTTCAGCGATCCGGGCCCAGGCCTCCATCCCCATGATCAGCATCAGGATCGACAGCAGCCCCCGGAACAGCGGTTCGTAAAAGCTGGTATAGACACTCTCTGGCCGGGCAAAGATGCCCAGACACAGGCCCGCAATCAGGGCCGAAATGGCCGGGCTGCGGAACGTGTCGACCAAGATGCCTTTCAGCAAACCATCCTCCAATGCGCCGCCGGCGCCAGACCCGCCGCCAAGGGCAATCGTCCCGCCTGCGCCGCTGGGGGCGGTGGCCTTGCGCGCGGCACTGAGCTTGGCCATGACAATTGCCGTCACAAGCGCCGCGATGTCC
Organism: Yoonia sp.; assembly: GCA_020627605.1. Taxonomy (GTDB): domain Bacteria; phylum Pseudomonadota; class Alphaproteobacteria; order Rhodobacterales; family Rhodobacteraceae; genus Yoonia. The sequence goes on along the minus strand of JAHDGO010000341.1, from coordinate 1,361 downwards.
ATGAAGGGGTAAAGCGCGCCGATGAACCCCTCATAGGCGATGCCTTCGTCATCCAAAATCGCCATACCGGCAGCCAGGGTCGAGGCGGACACAGCCCCGAACAGGCCAGCGGTTGCCAGACCGTCCACCTCTGACACGCCGCGCCAGCGTGACAGGGTCCATTTGCCCAGGAAAACGATGGCAACCCCGACAATCAGCGCGCCCAGCGCTGGCACGATGAGGGCCACAAGATCAGCCTCGCGCACGGAAATCCCGGCCCCGATCCCGACCTTCAGCAGCAGCAGGATCACGATGAATTTGTAGACTGGTTCCGGCACTTCAAATTTGCTGCCAAGGGCGGCCAGCATCATGCCGGTGATCAGAAAGGCAAGCGTCGGTTTCTGAAACTGTTCAACCAGCGTGCCGAGAAATGTCGAAAGGATGTCCATGCTGCGCTCCATCTTTGGGTTGATGGGCAGGTAGCGTGTCACGCATCATAAGAAAAATATATCTTTTAGTATCATTTGTTCTATTAATAAGAACATGAATACACTGAACTATCATCACCTGCGGTATTTCCGCGAGGTCGCGACTGAAGGTCACCTTGGCCGGACCGCAGCCAAACTGAACGTGGCGCAATCCGCCTTGTCCATGCAGATCAAGCAATTGGAAGAACGCATCGGCCATGCCCTTTTTGACCGCGTCGGGCGGCGGCTGGAACTGACAGAGGCGGGGCGCATCGCCCTCGACCATGCAGATCGGATTTTCAGCGCTGGCGATGATCTGATCGCCACGCTTGATCAGACCGCCAGCACATCCCCGCCCTTGCGGGTCGGGGCGCTGTCGACACTGTCGCGGAACTTTCAATTGCAGTTTCTGCGCCCGTTGCTGGGGCAGCCCAATTGCCGGGTCGCGCTGCGGTCAGGTCATACCGCCGCCTTGCTGGCCGACCTTGAAAGCCTGCAACTGGATGTCGTGCTGACGACCGAGATCCCGCAAGGGGTGACCGCTGGCCTAGCCGCCCAGAAAGTCGCGACGCAAGAGGTCGGTCTGCACGGGCGGGCCGCGTTGATGACACGGGACAGCCTGCCAGCGCTGCTGGCTCATGCCCCGCTGATCGTGCCGACGGACAACGCCATCCGCACCGGCTTTGAAAACCTGATTGCCCGGCATGACGTACAGCCCAACATCGTGGCAGAGGTTGATGACATGGCCATGCTGCGTCTTCTGACGCGCGAAGGCATGGGACTGGCTGTCGCCCCCGCCGTTGTGCTGGCTGACGAGATTGCGCAGGGGCATCTGGTCACAGCCCCGCATGATCTGGGGATCGAAGAACCTTTTTATGCCGTGACCCGCCCGCGCCGCTTTCCCCATCCGGCCTT
>JAHDGO010000340.1 GCA_020627605.1 Yoonia sp. | reverse complement strand
CACTTCTTCAGCCCCGGCTGCTGGTGTAAATCATCAAAGGAAACCGGTGACGTGTCCGTTGGCGCTCGACTATGTCCGCCAGATCAGGAAGACGCCGATTGTCGTCAACGACGAACGCTTCTTCTACGCCAACCGCTGCATCATTCCCTACATCAACGAAGGCATTCGCATGGTGAAGGAAGGGGTGGAACCCGCGCTGATCGAAAATGCGGCCAAACTGGTTGGCATGCCGCTTGGCCCGCTGCAACTGGTTGACGAAACCTCCGTCGATCTGGGTGTGAAAATCGCCAAGGCGACAAAGGCCGCCATGGGCGACGCCTACCCCGATGGCGAGGTTGATGAGGTCCTGTTCTGGATGTTCGATCAGAAACGTCTGGGCCGTAAGTCCAACGCTGGCTTCTATGCCTATGATGAAAAGGGCAAGCGTCAGGGTCTTTGGGACGGTCTTGCTGCGCAATACCCTGTCGCTGATGAACAGCCCGACCTGACCGAGGTGCAGCACCGCCTGCTGTTCGCGCAGGTGTTGGAGGCCGTGCGCGCGCTGGAAGAAAACGTGCTGGAAGACATTCGCGAAGGCGATGTCGGTGCGATCCTTGGCTGGGGGTTTGCCCCTTGGTCCGGCGGCCCGTTCAGCTGGCTCGACATCATCGGCGCGCCCTATGCGGCAGAGCGTTGCGATGCGCTGACCGAGAAGTTCGGCAAGCGGTTCACGACGCCAGCGCTGCTGCGCGAGATGGCCGAGAAAGGCCAGGACTTTTACGGGCGTTTCGGGCCAGCCAAACAGGCCGCCTGAGCCAGAGAGCACGTCCCGGGCTAAATCCGGGACATCGCTCAACCAACATCACAAACGCCCCGGATCACATCCGGGGCGTTTCATTTTGCGGGACCGTCAACGCCATACCCAAACCGCGCAATATCCGCCGCCGCGATTTCGCGCACGATCTCAACACCTTCCGCGTCATAGTATTTGCGCCAATCCGCATCCCGCACGGATTGATTGAGATGCGGGATACTTAGCTGAAAACCTAAGTGTTGCCAAAGCGGTGCCAAATCCTCTGCCACCTCGATCCGCGCAAAAAGATCGCAATGCAGCTGCCCGGCGGCATCGGTGACATAGCTGGCGGCCGGATTTTGCCGGATTGACGCCTGCACAGCCGCATCGCGCAGAAAGTCGCTGAACGACAGTACCCGCGCCGCCGCGACGGCGTGATGCGCAAAGCGCTGTTCCCGAAGCCAGTGATAGTAGCTGACCATCCGGTCCCACGGGTTGCGCACCAGCGTGACGACAAAGGCATCGTCGGGGTAAAGCCCCGCAACATCGCGCAATGTGCTGTGCTTCCACAACCGCCCCGGTGCCTTCAGCCCCGCCAACCGCCCCTTGCGCCGCCGGGCCTTGGGCGTGTCCCCGACCAGAATGTCATCCGCCGCCGCACGCGCATCATAGGCATGGGCAAAACTTGTCCCGCCCGTCTTGGGGATGTGCACAAATACAAAGCGCCGCTTTTGCGAGATGATCATGCCGACAAAAGACGGCTGCAGACACGGAAAAGCAAGTGCATCGCAATTGTCAGACAATTACATCTTGTCAGAGCACTACGATTCTCGTTCTACTGGCCCCAGCAAGAGGGAGGATGCCATGGGCTGGATGCGTGACGAAACCGGGCTGGACAAATGCGCCGCGAACTATGTGCCGCTGACACCGCTGTCGCATCTGCAACGGGCCGCGCGGATTTTCGCGGATCGCGAGGCGCTGGTCTATGGCGACACCCGCCTGACCTATGCGCAGTACCACAGCCGCATCAGCCAGCTTGCCTCGGCCCTGGTCAAGGCCGGGATCAAGCCGGGCGATGTCGTCGCCACGATCCTGCCCAACATCCCTGCCCAGTCAGAGGCCGCGTTCGGCGTACCCGCCTGCGGTGCGGTGCTGAACACCATCAACACCCGCCTGGATGTCGATACGGTCGCCTATATCTTTGACCATGGCGAGGCAAAGCTGGCGCTTGTCGACAGTCAGTTCCTGCCGCTGGCCATGGCCGCCATCGACCAGATGGAGGGCCCCGCCCCCACCATCATCGAGGTACCAGACCCGCAGGCCGGTGTCGGCGGTATTGGTGAACAGCAGGACTACGAAGACTTTCTTGCAACCGGCGATCCCGGCTTTCAGTGGATCATGCCAGAGGATGAATGGGAAAGCCTCGCGCTCAACTACACCTCAGGCACCACCGGGCGGCCCAAGGGCGTGGTTTATCACCACCGCGGGGCCTATCTTATGACCATGGGCACACCCATTTCGTGGGAACTGCCGCTTTTCATGCGCTATCTGCAGATCGTGCCGCTGTTTCACTGCAACGGCTGGAACCATACATGGATGATGCCCGCGCTTGCCGGGACGGTCGTCTGCTGCCGCGATATTTCTGCCAAGGCGATTTACGATGCCATAGGTGACGAGGGCGTGACCCACTTTGGCGGGGCCCCCATCGTGCTGAACCTGATCGTGAACGCGAAAACGGATGAACGTCGCGCCTTCGACCATATGGTCGAGGTTTTCACCGCAGGCGCACCCCCGGCCCCCGCCACACTTGCCGCGATTGGCAAGCTTGGCTTCAACGTCAAACAGGTCTACGGGCTGACCGAAACTTACGGCCATGTGACAGAGTGCATCTGGGACAGCGCATGGGATGCACTGCCCGGCGACGAACAGGCATCGATCAAGGCGCGCCAGGGCGTCGCCTTCCCGATGATGGAGGACGTGACAGTCGTCGACGATGCCATGGGTCAGGTTGCGCAGGACGCAGGCACCCAAGGTGAGATCGTGATGCGCGGCAATGCCGTGATGAAAGGCTATCTGAAAAATCCGGAAGCGACGGAAAAGGCC
>JAHDGO010000339.1 GCA_020627605.1 Yoonia sp. | reverse complement strand
CCAAAGCCAGCGGCGGCATTGTCGGGGTAACGGTCGAGGATGGCGTTGAGCGTAAATCTTTGTTCGCCAAGACGAAAACTGTCGCCGGGTTGCAGGGCAAGGCGGTCGGCCAGCACCCGCTCCATCACGCTGCCATAGCCAGCGAGGGCCTCTGCCAGTGTCACTGGCGGGTCCAGCCTGACCGCGCCGATCAGCGGATAAAGGTCATCGACCGCGCGCACTTGCGTCAGGCTCCGCTCTGCCGCGCCGTCCCGGTCCACCACAACCATAGAGCGGAAATCGACGGTTTCGGACACCGCGTCTGCTATCCGGTTCAGCCATGCGCGTTCGTCGTCACGGGCGAAACGATAGGTAAATTCCACTTCTGCATCACCGCCCAGCAGGGCCGCGCCGTCGCGGGTCAGCCCTGCTTCAATCCCCGCACGCACGGTGCCCACAGCCGCGATGGCTGCCACACCCAAGGCCAGACAGGCGAGGAAAACGCGAAAGCCGCGCAGACCCCCGCGCAATTCGCGCAGGGCGAAACGTGATGCGACGGCAAGGCTCATTCAGCGGCTTTGGCCATTGGCGTGTCGATACGCCCGTCGCGCAGGCGGATCACACGGTCGCAGCGGTTGGCCAATTCGTTGGAATGGGTGACCATGATCAGTGTCGCCCCGTGACGGTCGCGCAGATCAAACAGCAGGTCGATGATGGCCTGACCGTTGGTTTCGTCCAGATTGCCGGTGGGTTCATCCGCCAACAGCAGGCGCGGACGCGGTGCAGATGCACGGGCAAGCGCCACGCGCTGTTGCTCGCCACCCGACATCTGGCTGGGGTAGTGGTCGATCCGGTCTGCAAGGCCCACGGCCCGCAATTCGGCCTCTGCCCGGTCAAAGGCATCGCGCGCACCGGCCAGTTCCAGCGGGGTCGCCACGTTTTCCAGCGCGGTCATTGTCGGGATCAGGTGGAAAGACTGGAACACCACCCCCATATTATCCCTACGCAAGAGGGCAAGCTGGTCCTCGTTCATCGCGGTCAGGTCGTGGCCCAATGCCCTGACTGTCCCGCCGGTGGCCATCTCCAGCCCGCCCATGATCATGAGGAGCGACGATTTGCCAGACCCGCTAGGCCCGACAAGACCAAGGGTTTCCCCCGCGGCCACCTCCAGCGAGATGTCATGCAGAATATCAACGCGGCCCGCGTTGCCGTCCAGTGACAGCGATGCATTGGCGATGGACAGGACGGGGTCGGGCATACGCTGGGCCTTTGAACGGTTCGGTTCACTTTCATATGGGGCTGTTTCTGGCGCTGCCAAGCTGGCCGTGGCGGTTTTGCTGACCGCAGGCGCGGCGCAGGCGGAAACGGTCACAATTGCCGCATTGGGTGACAGTCTGACGGCGGGCTACGGATTGGCGCAAGAGGATGGGTTCGTCCCGCAGTTGGAAGACTGGCTGCAAGAGCAGGGCGCAGATGTGGTGGTGACGAACGCCGGTGTCTCTGGCGATACCACGGCAGGTGGCCTGTCACGGGTCGGCTGGACCCTGACGCCGGATGTGGATGCGATGATTGTGACACTTGGCGGCAACGACTATCTGCGCGGGATTGATCCGGCGGTCAGCCGGGCAAATCTTGACGGCATCCTCGCTGCCGGGACAGAGGCCGGCATTCCGATGCTGCTGGTGGGCCTTTCGGTCGGGGGCAACTACGGGCTGGACTACAAAGAGGCCTTTGAAGGCATGTACACCGATCTGGCCGCAAAATACGACGTGCCGCTTTATCCTGATTTTGCCGCAGGGCTGCGTGCCGCAGCAGGTATGCAAGAGGGGTTTGGCGAGTTCATGCAGGCCGATGGCATTCACCCCAATGCCGATGGGGTCGATGTGATTGTCGCGGCCATCGGGCCCACAGTGCTCGATCTTGTTGCGGTGGTGGAATAGCAAATGCCGGGGCGGTTCTTTCTGGAGCGTCCCATCGCGGGCATGGACGATCCGCCGCGTCGGAATGTGGCACCCGGACAAGAGGTGATCGCGCTGACGGCGGACGGCCCGCGCCATATGCGCTGGGGCATGATCCCGGTGGGTCGCGTGAATGCGCGGGGACGCCCGGTGATGGAAACGATCATCAACGCCCGTTCGGAATCCGTGTTTGACAAATCCGCATTTGCCGATGTGGGCCGGGCCGTTGTGCCTGCGGATGGCTGGTACGAATGGACAGGCGAAAAGCGCCGCAAGCAGCCGTGGCGCATTGTGCGCAAGGATGGCGCGTTGCTGTATTTCGCAGCGATCACAGACGTCTGGCACGCGCCGGGCGGGACAGATGTGCATCAGGTGGCGACCGTCACCTGCGCACCGTCGGCCGATGTGCGCGACATTCACCACCGCATGGGGGTGATCCTGCTGGCAGATCAGATCGACACATGGCTGACAGGTGATGAAAGCAGCGCAAGAGCGCTGATGCAGCCCTTTCCGGACGGTATGCTGCGGGTTGCCAAGGCTGACGATGTGGACTGGACAACACCCTGACGTTAGACTGCACGCCTGACCACCAAACACAGGGAGACAACCATGTCAGTCGCAAAAGTGACGGAAATCATTTCATCATCCTCCAAATCCTTCGACGATGCGGTGGAAGAGGGGATCAAGCGTGCCTCAAAGACGCTCAAGGGCATCAGCGGTGCCTGGGTCGCCGACCAGAAGGTGACCGTGAAGGACGGCAAAGTCGACGAATATCGCGTCGTGCTGAAAGTGACCTTCGTTCTGGCAGACTGAACCAGAGCTCAAACGCAGCGCGGGCGCCCGACTGGGGCGCCCGCACGTTGCATTACATTGCCGGACAGGATCAGTCGGCCAGTGTCAGGTTGACAGCGCTTTCGCGGCCATCACGCCCTGCCTCGATATC
>JAHDGO010000338.1 GCA_020627605.1 Yoonia sp. | reverse complement strand
CCAAAGCCGCCGATCCGTGTTGGCAGCGACAGTGCCTTTGGCATCCGCGTGGCCCCGGCAAGCGAGATGACGGCATCGGTTCCGGCCAGCGCCTCAGCCATCTGGCGGGCCTCGCCCGTACCACCCAACAACAGCAGGGTCATGCGCCAGCCCTGGCGATGATGGTTCCGGCGCGGTCGATGATCACGATATCATAGTGGATGCCCGGATGGCCGAACCGGTCCTGCATCTGATCCAGTGCCCCCTGCGCCACGGCCCGCGCAAGATCAGCGCCGCCAATTTCGTAAGCCTCCAGCGCCGTATTGGCGCCTGCGACCTGATCAAGACCGCTCAGATCGGCCAGCTTTGCGAAATCGACCTGCGACCGTGCCGAATGCAGATCAACCGCGCCCTGCGCCAGTTTGGTGATCTTGCCAATGCCGCCGCCGATGGTCACGCGCCCGACAGGGTGCTGGCCCAGATATTTCAGCATGCCCCCGGCGAAATCACCCATATCCAGCATGGCGTGATCCGGCAGACCGTAAAGCCCCTGCACCACACGTTCAGAGGTCGCCCCGGTACAGCCCGCCACGTGGGGCAGCCCATCCGCACGCGCCACGTCAATGCCGCGATGGATAGAGGCGATCCATGCCGCACAGCTGAACGGGCGCACAACACCCGTGGTGCCAAGGATCGACAAACCACCGGCTATGCCAAGGCGCGGGTTCCATGTTTTTTGCGCCAGTTCCTGCCCGCCGGGCACAGACACCGTGATCGTGACATCGGGGGGCATCCGATAGACATCCGCCATCTGGGCCACCACATCCTGCATCATCTGGCGCGGGACAGGATTGATCGCAGGTTCCCCGACGCCGATGGGCAGGCCCGGTTTGGTGACAGTGCCGACGCCGTCGCCGGCCGCAAAGACCACCCCGCCGTCAGAAAGGCTGACGGTCACCACAATCAACGCGCCATGTGTCACGTCCGGGTCGTCGCCTGCGTCCTTGGTGATTCCCACCCGCGCCCAGCCCTCGCCAGCCTCGGCCAGCGCCAGTGGAAAGACAGGCGTTTCCCCCTTTGGCAGCGTGATCCCAACATCATCGGAAAACGCCCCGCCCCACAGCCGCATCAGCGCGGCCTTGGTTGCTGCTGTCGCACAAGCGCCGGTGGTCCAGCCGCGGCGCAGCTCTGGTGTTTGGGTCTTGGTCATCAGGGGTGACGATAGGCAGGCGGCAAGGTGACGGCAACGGGCAATCCTGCGTCGTTTGACACCTTTCCAAGCTGCATATTCAGGGCCATAAACGGGCTATGATGAATACGATCCCCCTGCCCGCCCACACATGGCCACTGCTGGAACCCGGCTGGGTCTGGCTGTGCGGCGCAGGCCCCGGTGATCCGGGGCTGCTGACGCTGCATGCCGTCAATGCGCTGCGGCAGGCTGATGTCGTGATCTACGATGCACTGGTGCAAGAGGCGATCCTGGACTGGGCACCGCAGGCAGAGCATATTTATGCAGGCAAGCGCGGCGGCAAACCTTCGGCCAAACAGCGCGACATCTCGCTGCGGCTGGTCGACCTTGCGCGCGCTGGCAAACGGGTGCTTCGGCTGAAAGGCGGCGATCCTTTCGTCTTCGGACGCGGCGGTGAAGAGGCGCAGACACTGGTGCAACATGGTGTGCCGGTGCGGATCATTCCCGGCATCTCTGCCGGGATCGGCGGCTTGGCTTATGCCGGCATTCCGGTGACCCACCGCGACGTGAATCAGTCGGTGACTTTTGTGACCGGGCACGACCAGTCAGGCAATACACCCGGTTCGCTGGACTGGGGCAGCATTGCCAAGGGCAGTCAGGTCATCGTCATCTACATGGGCATGAAACATATCGCGCAGATCAGCACCTCGCTGATCGACGCAGGGCGCAGCCCGGCAGAGCCTGTGGCCGTCGTCACCACCGCCACGACAGAGGACCAGCAGGTGCTGGAAACCACGCTGGGCACCATCGTGGATGATATCGCGCAGGCGGGCCTTGCCCCGCCCGCCATTATCTGTGTCGGCCAGTCTGTGCTGATGCGGCAGGTGCTTGACTGGCAGGGCATGGCGGCTGGTGAAGCCCCCCGCAACCTTGACCCGCTGGGCCGGGGCCGCCCTGCCGAATCCGCCTGATATGGCAATCATCCTGCCCGGAACATGCGTGGCGAAAGCATCCAGCCGCGCCCCCCTGACATGAGCTTTCTGATCGGCGCACCTGCCTCTGGCAGCGGAAAGACGACGATCACGCTGGGGCTTTTGCGCGCCCTCTCGCGGCGCGGCACAGCCGTGCGTGGCGCAAAATCCGGGCCAGACTATATCGACCCACGATTTCACGCAGCGGCTTGCGGCGCAGAATGTCTGAACCTTGATGCCTGGGCCATGACCCCACAGCGGATCAAGGCATTGGCCGCCGGGACCGCACCGCTGATCGTCGAAGGCGCGATGGGCCTTTTTGACGGCGCACCGCCTGACGGCAAAGGGGCCAGTGCCAATCTGGCGCGCATTCTGGATATGCCTGTCGTGCTGGTCATCGACGCGGCCCGCATGGCGGGGTCTGTTGCGCCATTGGCCAAAGGTTTCATCCAGCATGACCCGCGGTTGCGCTTTGCCGGTGTGATCCTCAACAACGTCGGCTCCCCCCGCCATGCCGCCATGCTGCACCGCGCCCTGGGGGATATTCCCGTGCTGGGGACGGTACCGCGCAGCGCCAATGTGCGGCAACCCTCGCGCCATCTGGGCCTTGTGCAAGCGCAGGAGCGGCCTGATCTGGAGGCGTTTCTGGATGCTGCCGCGGACCTTGTTGACGCACATTGTGATATAGGTGCACTCGAACACCTGCTGACCCCCATGCCAACAGGGCTAGCGGCCGCACGCATAGCCCCGCCAGCGCAAACCATTGCCGTGGCACAGGATGCCGCCTTTGCCTTT
>JAHDGO010000337.1:1048-2952 GCA_020627605.1 Yoonia sp. | reverse complement strand
CTTCATGTCTGCAAGGTCGCCATCAATTTTGCGCGCGTATCCGCGCGGGGTGTACATACGCGGTCCCTCACCTAGATCCGCCAGCCGCGAATGCGATGACCCGACAAGGACCACCGTCAGCATATCCACCTCATCGACCTGCAGCGCATCCAGCCGCCGGTAGCGAATATGCTCTTCCGGCCGGCCAAGCGAACTTGCCAGCATCACGGGTGTGTCGGCGGGCCGGTGCTGCAGCAGAATATCGCGCGCTTCCGCCAAAAGGGTCCGGCGGCGTTTCGAAACAGGATTGTAAAAGGCGATGACAAAGTCCCCCTCTGCCGCTGCATGCAGCCGTTTGACGATATCTTCGCGCGGCGTCAGCAGATCAGAGAGGGAAATCGCGCAGAAATCATGGCCGAGCGGGGCACCTGCACGCGCCGCGGCACCTTGCAACGCGCTGACACCGGGGGAAGAGATCACCTCGACCCGGCGTGCCGCATCAGAGACACCCATCTGGTCCGGCGCGCGATCAAGCAATTCAAAGACCAGCGCGCCCATGGCGTAGATGCCAGCATCGCCAGAGCATACCAGCGCGACATTCTTGCCCTTGCCTGCCTGTTCAAGCGCATACCGACAGCGGTCCTCTTCACCACCCAATGGAAAATCCGACCGGTCCTTGCCATAGGCCAACGGCCCCAGCAGATCGATATAAAGCCCATAGCCCACCAGCTCTTCCGCCTCGGCCACAAGGCGCGACACCTCTGGCGTGCGCCAGCTGGACTGGCCGGGGCCGATGCCAACGATGGACAGACGCCCGCGCGGGCGACCTTTGAGGTCAGTCAGTGGCATCGGCGTCCTGACCAATGCGCAGGTCGCGTTTTTTGTCTTACGTTTGGCGACGAGAATCTCACCATCTGCCCCCGCCTGTGCCAATGCGGCAGCCTCGGCCACGCCGTGCGTGCCAACCTCTGCAAAAACCACATCGGACGGGTTCGCAAGGCGCGGCGTTTCCGCCTCCAGCGTTTCAGCATCGAACAGGCGCAGCGGAATGTCGTACATCTTCGCCAAAGCATTGATAGCCGGTTCATCGGCCTTGAGGCCGATGGTGTTGATGGAATGAAGTGCGGCCGGAGTGAGATCTGCGTCGGACAAAGTCGCCTCAACCAAGTCAGCCAGTTCAGCAGGGTCACAGTTGCGCGCGCAGCCTACGCCCAGCATGATCTGTTGTGGCGCGAATTGCAGATGTTCTGGCCCAAGGTCAGTCTGCCGCCCGGTGCCAACGGTAATCCGCAACGCATCACCCTTTGGCAGATCGGCCAGCCATGGCGCATCGCCCTGCACATCAGCACCGCCGCCAGACAGAAGAGAGGCCATCGCCCCCTTCGCATCCATACGGTTGACCAGCCGCCAGCCACTCGGTGGTTCATCCAAGGCAATGCCAAGGGCCACATCACCTGCGGTCGTGACAGCAGCGGTTGCGCTCAAGGCGTCGGCGATCTGCTTGCTCAGCTTGTTCGCCCCACGATGCCCGCCCAACAGCGGCACGACCACCCCACCGTCGTCAGAGACGGAAATGACCGGCGGTTCGCTTGACTTGTCTGCCAAGAGCGGCGCAACACCCCGGATCAAAATGCCAGAGGCGCAGACACCGATGATCGGCACGCCTGCCGCAAACAGATCGCGCGCGTGATCAAGGGCGTTGGCAAAGAAGGCGTCTGCCCGATCAACGCGGCCTTCGCGCCCATGCACGGGTGCATCCAATACGGCGGCGACACGATGCGCCGTGGCCTCGCCCGAACGAGAGAGGGCCAGAACAACAGGTTTTACAGCCATGGGTCGGCCCCTTTGGTCAGCAGGATCATGGAAAAATAGGGTGCTTTCTCTGGGGCCTCTGCCAGTGGCAGCACCACCTCATCAGGCAAGGT
>JAHDGO010000337.1:0-1038 GCA_020627605.1 Yoonia sp. | reverse complement strand
CGCGCGTTCGACATAGACGGCGTCATCGGTCAGGCCGAGGTCGGCAATGACCGCACGTATCTTGGTCAGGTGGCGGCCCACCTTCATGATGACAACGCTTTCAGCGCCACTGATCCGGGCGCGCAACTCATCCTCTGGCAGGGGGCCGGGCAACACGGTCAGCCGTTCGTTGCGCGCGGCCAGCGGCATGCCAGCACGGGCGGCACAGGCAGTGATCGACGTCACGCCAGGCACAACCTCGACCCGGTAGCGGTCGGAAAGCCGCGCGAAAAGATACATGAAAGAGCCGTAAAAGAACGGGTCGCCTTCACAAAGGCAGACGACATCGCGTCCGGCATCCAGCGCCGCCGCGATCTCGGCGGCCCCTTTGTCATAAGCGGCCTGCGCCGGGGCGCGGTCGGTGCTCATGGGGACGTCCATCACGATCTCAACCGTGCCGGTGGCGATAAGGTCGGCGGCGATGGATCGCGCGAAACTGTCTGCGGCTGCAAGGGTCGGATAGGCGATGACATCTGCCCCTTCGATCAACCGCGCAGCGCGCAGCGTGATCAGATCGGGGGCACCGGGCCCCACGCCAACACCGTAGAGTGTGCCACTCATCGCTTTACAAGGCTCCACTGTGTGACGGGCATCAACGGACGCCAGCCGGTCAGGCGACCCACAGGCTCTGCGCGGTGCACTGACAGTTTCACCAGCTCGCCGCCGTGCATCTTGTGCAAGGCGATCAGCTCTGCCTCGCTTTCCAGTGTTACCGCATTGGCCACCAGACGGCCCAGCGGGCGCAGCACGGCCCAGGCGGCGTCAAATGTGGCGCGGGACAGGCCGCCGCCGATAAAAATCGCGTCAGGCGCGTCGAGCCCCTTCAGCGCCTCTGGCACGGTCCCGTCGATCAGCTCCAGCTTCGGCACGCCCAGCGCCAGCGCATTGGCGGCGGCCATGGCACGCCTGTCAGCGCGCGGTTCAATCCCGATGGCACGGGCGTAACGGGCGGCACGCATCCACTCGATCGCGACAGAGCCGCAGCCGGTCCCGATATCC
>JAHDGO010000336.1 GCA_020627605.1 Yoonia sp. | reverse complement strand
GCGGCGATGTCGGCGCATGGCGCGAGTATGTGGCCGCGATGCAGGACGCGGCTGACGAAGGTGCGGCGAAACTGGGGATCACCATGAAGGGGATTGTCACCGGCATCCGCCATTTTGGCCCAGACGCCTGCAAACCCGCCGCCCTGTGCGCTGCCGAAACGCAAGGTGACTTCATCGTGGGCTACGGCATGGCCGGGGGAGAGATGGTCGGCCGTCCCGCCGATTACGCTTACAGCTTTGACATGGCACGCGAGGCGGGTTTGCCGCTGACCTGTCATGCTGGCGAATGGGGCGGGCCGACCATGGTGGCCGAGACGATCCGTGATTTGCAAGTGTCACGGATTGGGCATGGGATCGGGGCGGCCGGTGACCTTGCTCTGGTCGAGGAGATTGCCGAGAAGGGGATCGTGCTGGAGGTTTGCCCAGGCTCCAACGTGGTGTTGAACGCTGTCAAAGGCTGGTCTGATCACCCGATCGAGAAGCTGCGAGAGCGCGGGGTGAAGGTGACAATCTCTACCGATGATCCGCCGTTCTTTCACACCACCATGACACATGAATACGAAATGCTGCATCGCACCTTTGGCTGGACCGAAGACGATTTTGCCGAACTGAACAAGACCGCCCTTGCAGCGGCATTTTGCGATGATGAAACACGCGCCAGCGTGGCCAAGAAACTGGAGCCTGCAAATGACTGATCACGTCACCCATGTCACCCACCCGCTGGTGCAGCACAAGCTGACGCTGATGCGCCAGACCGATACCTCTACGGCTGTGTTCCGGCAGCTTCTGCGTGAGATCAGCCAGCTTTTGGCCTATGAGGTCACGCGCGGTCTGCCGATGACCACCAAGCGCATCGAAACCCCGTTGGAGCCGATGGACGCCCCGGTCATCGACGGTAAGAAACTGGCGCTGGTGTCGATCCTGCGGGCAGGCAACGGCTTGCTTGACGGGGTGCTGGAACTGATCCCCTCGGCCCGTGTCGGCTTTGTCGGCCTTTATCGTGACGAGGAAACGCTGCAACCGGTGCAATACTACTTCAAGGTCCCGACAGAGCTGGAGGACCGACTGGTCATCGCCGTTGACCCGATGCTGGCGACGGGCAATTCGTCTGTCGCGGCCATTGATCTGCTGAAAGAGGCTGGCGCGACCAATATCCGCTTTCTCTGCCTGCTGGCCGCACCGGAGGGCATCGCCCGGATGAAAGAGGCGCACCCGGATGTGCCGATCATCACAGCGGCCATCGACAGCCATCTGAATGAAAACGGCTACATCGTGCCGGGTCTTGGGGACGCAGGAGACCGGATGTTCGGAACGAAGTAGGATCAGTCGTTGCAGATGTTCTGCAGCGCGACCCAGTCGTTATCACCCAGGATCACCGGCACCGCGCGCCCGACCATCGGGTCGCTGCCAATGTCGGGCATTGTGCCCGTCTGGGCATCAACCGCTGCCAGATAGGGGCCCTGCGGGATTTGCGCCGTTGCTAACAGATCGCGCAGGCGTTTCGGGTCGGCCTGTGCGGCGCCTGCATCCAAAGCTGCAAAGGCGGCATCGCGCAGCACGCTGTCCTGAATGTCTCCTGTTGTCAGCAGCCGAAATGTTGTTGGCAAACCCGCATCGGCCAGCACCGCGCCGAGTGCGCCGTCGCCGGAAAGTGCCGCGCGGCTGGCAAGAATATAGCCTGCTGCAACGGCCGGATCGTCGGCGCGTTGCAGGACCTGATGACTGATGACAATGATCCCGCCCGGCAGGGCCGCGGCACCCTGCGCCATATCGGGCACAACGCGCAGGCTGGCACCGGTCTGCGCGCCGAACAGACGCTGCATCAGCCGTTCTGACGCGGCAACTGCGGTGGGGCTACGGCAAGCCGTACCGATCTGCGGTTGCAGATGGTCCAGCATGGCCTGCCCGAAGGCCACCCGTTTCGGGGTTGGGACAACCGCCAGCGTTTGCCGGGTCAGGGCACCCGGCAGCCAGAAAATGGCCAGCAGAAGCGTGATAGCGATCAGCCCGCCGGTCAGCCAGTGGCGCAGCTTGCCGGGGTGGGGCCGCTGTCTGGCCAACGCCTTGCGCACCTCTTCAATGGCCTCGACCATTGTCGGTTCCGCGATTTCAAGCAGCTCGCTGTGGTCCTCATCAGGGGCGTAGATGGCGGGGGTCTCATCAGGGTTGACCCGGATCACCGCAGGCAGTGACCAATGCGACAAGGGCCGCCCGGCGGCATCGGCAATCACCAGCGTGGCATCGCCGAAGGACAAACCGACATCACGGCGCTGGGCATCAGGTGCGGCGCGCCATAGCGCATCGCTTTCCAGCCGCACGTATTTGTCGAGTGCCGTCATCTGCCCGCCTGCCTTTTTCGGGCAGTCTAGGGCGAAGCGTCGCACTTGTCATGGTGGAAACCGATGGCCGGGCAGAGCGGGTCAGAGGGTCTTTGCCAGATTGCGCAGTTCGAATTTCTGGATTTTTCCGGTCGATGTCTTGGGCAATTCCTGGAACACCACCTTTTTGGGGCATTTGAACCCGGCCAGCCGTTCGCGGGTAAAGGCGATGATCTCGGCCTCTTGTGCTGTCGCACCTTCCTTCAGTTCGACAAAAGCGCAAGGGACCTCTCCCCATTTGTCGTCCGGCTTGGCGACGACGGCGCATAGATTGACCGCCGCATGGTGCATCAGCGCGCCCTCAACCTCGACCGAAGAAATGTTTTCGCCGCCGGAAATGATAATATCCTTGGCCCGGTCAGAGATTTGGATCGCCCCGCCGGGGTGCTGGATGGCCAGATCTTCGGAGTGGAAATAGCCGCCCTTGAAGGCCTTTTTTGTCGCTTCCGGATTTTTCAGATAGCCCTTCATCACGGCATTGCCGCGCATCACGATCTCACCCTGGGTGCCTGCATCCTGCGCAACCCGACCCATGGCATCATCGACGACTGTCACGTCTTCCATCATCGGGAAGGCGACG
>JAHDGO010000335.1 GCA_020627605.1 Yoonia sp. | reverse complement strand
GGCCTTTTTGGCCTGCCAAAGGCCAATATTCTGGTCGGCCCAGGCAACCAGTTTGTGGCCGAGGCCAAGCGCATCCTCTTTGGCCGCGTTGGCATCGACATGATCGCAGGTCCAACCGACAGCCTGATCCTGGCCGACAAGACGGCTGACGCCCACATCGTCGCAACCGACCTCGTCAGTCAGGCAGAGCATGGTTATAACTCCCCCGTCTGGCTTGTGACCGATGACCGCGCGCTGGCCGAAAAGGTCATGTCACTGGTCCCCGGCCTGATCGACGATCTGCCAGAAGTGAACCGCGACAACGCCGCCGCCGCATGGCGCGACTATGCAGAGGTGATCCTTTGCCCCGACCGCGAGGCGATGGCAGCATGTTCCGACGACTACGCGCCAGAGCACCTGACAGTGCAGGCCGAAGACCTTGATTGGTGGCTGGACAGGCTGACCTGCTATGGCTCGCTCTTTCTGGGTGAGGAAACAACAGTGTCCTACGGCGACAAGGCATCGGGCACGAACCACGTGCTGCCCACCTCAGGTGCGGCGGGCTATACCGGTGGCCTCAGCGTCCACAAATACATGAAGATCGTGACCTGGCAGCGCACGACGAAAGAGGCCTCCAGGAACGTGGCGATCGCGACGGCACGGATCAGCCGTCTGGAAGGCATGGAAGGCCACGCGCGCGCCGCAGATGTCCGGCTGGCCAAATACTTCCCCGGCGAAAACTTTGACCTGACAGCGGAAGGGTAAGCGACATGCCTTTGGCCAAGCACCTCTTTGACCTGACAGGCAAGGTGGCGTGCATCACCGGCGCAAGCTCCGGGCTTGGCCGGCGCACGGCAGAGGTTCTGGCCGCAGCAGGGGCAAATGTGGTCTGCGTGGCCCGCCGGGCAGAGGCAATCGACACGCTTGTCGCGTCATTGGGATCATCGGCAGCCGGTGTCGTGGCAGATGTGACAGAACGGTCTGTCTTTGACGGGCTGGTGCAGCGCATCTCTGCGGTGTTCGGGCCGCCAGACATCCTTGTCCATGCCGCAGGCGTCAACACCCGCGAACCTGCTGACGCTGTCACACAAGAGGGCTGGGACCAGACCATCGCGCTCAACCTGTCCGCACCGTTCTTTCTGTCACAGGCCTTTGTGCCATCGATGAAGGAAAAGAACTGGGGCCGGATCGTCAATTTCGCCTCACTTCAGACCACCCGCGCATTTCCCGGCGGCATTGCCTACGGGGCCAGCAAAGGCGGCATCGCCCAACTGACCCGCGCCATGGCAGAGGCATGGTCCCCCCACGGGATCACCGCAAATGCCATCGGTCCGGGCTTTTTCCCGACCGAACTGACCGCGGCGGTCTTCGATGATGACGCGCGCGCCGCGCGCAATGCCGCACAGACCTGCCTTGGGCGCAACGGACAGCTGGAAGACATCGACGGGCCGGTCCTGTTCTTGTGCTCTGACGCCTCTGCCTATGTGACCGGACAGGTGTTGATGGTCGACGGGGGGTTCACCGCAAAATGAAGGCGCTGGTTTATGATGGGGTCGAGACGCTGGGCTACCGCGACGTGCCGGATGCCGCACCTGCCGCTGGTGAACAGCTGATCAAAGTTGCCGCCGTCGGCATCTGCGGCTCTGACATGCATGCCTATCTTGGCCATGACGCGCGCCGCCCTGCCCCGCTTATTCTGGGGCATGAGGCCGCTGGCGTGATCGTCGGTGGCGCACGGGATGGCGCCCGTGTGACAGTCAACCCGCTGGTCACCTGCATGACATGCGCAGCCTGCACTGCGGGGCGCGAAAACCTGTGCCCGACGCGGCAGATCATTTCCATGCAGCCTCGCGAAGGGGCGTTTGCGCAATATATTGCGGTCCCTGACCGCAATCTGGTGACAGTGCCGGATCAGGTGCCGCTGGCCAACGCGGCATTGGCCGAACCACTGGCGGTCAGCTGGCATGCAGGACGGCTGGCACTGACGGCATTGCACCCCGGCATGGACCGCACGGCACTGGTGATCGGCGGTGGTGCCATCGGGCTTGCGGCGGCACTGGCCTTGCAGGCGATGGGTGTGACCGACATCACCATCACCGAACCCAACGCGACACGACGCCGGTTTCTGACCGATACCTGCGGCCAGAACACGGTCGCCAAGGCGGCGGGCACATTCAGCATCGTGATTGATGCTGTGGGCTTTGCCGCAACCCGCGCCATCGCGTCCGAACATGTCAGCGCCGGCGGCGTCATCGCGCATGTCGGTCTGGGCGAGGACTCCGGCGGGATTGATGTGCGGCGGTTGACCCTGCAAGAGGTGACGTTCATCGGCACCTACACCTACACCGCGCAGGATTTCCGCGACACTGCTGCCGCGATCTATGACAACCGCCTTGGCCCGCTGAACTGGACCGAGACACGCAAGCTCGCCGACGGGGCGCAAGCCTTCAAGGACATCCGCGCAGGCACCGTCGCTGCACCCAAGATTATCCTCGATCCCTGGACCTGAGGCAGTAGGCCAGTCCGGGAACACATTAATAGGCAACACTGAAAGGTTCCGCTCCATGAATATCGACAAGAAGATCTGTGATGATCTTGTCGCAAATGACGTCTCATTCGTGACCACCGTGCCTTGCAAGCAGCTGGCCGGTGTCATCGAGGAAATCGATCAGCGCGATGAAATCTTTCACATCCCGTCCAACAAGGAAGACGAAGGCATGGGGCTCTGCGCCGGGGCCTTCATGGGGGGCAAGCGCCCTGCCATCATCATGCAGAACACCGCCATCGGCGTGACGATCAACACGCTGGCCACACTGACCCAGTTCTACCGCATGCCGCTGCCCATGATCATCAGCTATCGGGGCGAGCTGCGCGAGCCTGTGGCCTGTCAGGTTGAAATGGCCGTGCACACCAAGGCGCTGCTGGCGCAGATGCACATCCCGACCTACCACTTCCACTGGCAGAAGGACGTCGAGGAATTCGACAACAT
>JAHDGO010000334.1 GCA_020627605.1 Yoonia sp. | reverse complement strand
ACCCTGCCGCCGGACGACGCGGATTTTTCCAAACGCTGGCGGCTGATCAAATCCACCTTTTCCCGCCACGTCCCCCCGCATGCGCATATCCCGCCAAGTCATGCGCGGCGTGGTGAGAAAGGTATCTGGCAGCGCCGGTTCTGGGAGCATCTGATCAGGGACACCGATGATCTGGCGATGCATATGCATCTGATCCGTGCTGCACCCATTCATGCGGGGCTGGTGAAACGGGCGGGCGACTGGCCCTATTGCTCAGACGCGGCGCGCAAACTCAGAACCACTGGCCCGGCTCAATCAGGCCCAGATCAAGCAGCTGCTGTGACTGCCAGTCAAAGCGTTGTGACTGCGGGCAGTTGAATGTCGTGATCACGTCGCGGCTACCGGGGTTGCGCCGCAGCGCCTTGGCCGTCCGGAAAGAGGCGATGGCTGCCGTCAGATTGTTGTGCCAGGGGCATGACACCGTGTTGAATTCCGCCAGATTGAAATGACGATCCGCCTGCATCTTCAGCCCCGGCACCGCCCGGAAAAAGGCCACCCGGTTCAGGGTCTGGCGGGGGCGGGCGATATGCTCTTCAAACCGCCAGCGTAGCCCGCCATAAACGTCGACTTGCCGGTCCATCACCGCGCCCGTCGCGTCTGTCCGTGCCAGCGCGTAATAGCCAGAGCCGTCAAAATGCGCGCTGTCGCGATCCACACCGCCCGGATGTGCGGCCAGATCCTGCGGGTAGAGGTCGACCAGATAGGTCATGACGCTGTTGCGGCGTTCCTCTGTCATGAAGGTCAGCATTTCGCCCACGCTGCGGTCTTCGCAAAATGGGAAATAGAGGTATTCGGCATTGTGGCAGTAATACAGCCACTGGTCGGGCAGGGCGGTGATGGCGGTGTTGACCACATCCATCACGCTGGTCTCTGCCGTGGTATCGCAATCGACCCGGTGCAGGCCATGCGTGTCGGCCTGCGCCAGCGCTGTTGCGGCATCGCAGAACACGACGATATCGGCAAAGCCTCTGTCGCGGTGGTGGCCAACGGTCTGATCAATATCGACAGCGTCATCGGCAATGATCAGCGCCACAGGACCTCGGCCCAGCTGCTGGCGCGCCTGTGCGGCAAAGTCTGTCAGTGAGGAAAAATGCATCTGGCCCGCTGTCCGCTTGTGTGGCGGGCAAATTCGGCCAATTCGCTGCGCATTGCAAGCGTCGCGCTGGCCCGGTAGAAGGCGCGCAATTCCCATGATCCCAAGGCTGATGCGATGTCCGCGCCCAAGAAGCTTTTTATCAAGACCTACGGCTGCCAGATGAACGTCTATGACAGCGAACGCATGGCAGAGGCGCTGGGCGGCAAGGGCTATGTGGAAACGCAGACCCCTGATGATGCGGATATGATCCTGCTGAATACCTGTCACATCCGCGAAAAGGCGGCGGAAAAGGTCTATTCAGAGCTTGGACGCTTCAAAGGTCTGAAGGCTGAAAACCCTGATCTGAAAATCGGTGTGGCCGGTTGCGTGGCACAGGCTGAAGGCGAAGAGATCATGCGCCGTCAGCCCATGGTCGATCTGGTGGTTGGCCCGCAAAGCTATCATCGCCTGCCAGCGATGGAGGATGCAGTGCGCGGCGGGGCCAAGGCGCTCGACACCGAATTCCCGGATGACGACAAGTTCGACACGTTGAAAAAGCGCGCCAAGATCAAGCGCGGACCAACCGCCTTTCTGACCGTGCAGGAAGGTTGTGACAAGTTTTGCGCCTTCTGCGTCGTGCCCTATACCCGCGGGGCAGAGGTGTCGCGCCCGGCGGACCGTATCATCCGCGAGGCGCAGGAGCTGGTGGAACACGGGGTGAAGGAAATCACCCTGCTGGGTCAGAACGTGAACGCCTATCACGGGCATGAGGGCGGGTTGGCCGGCCTTATCTGGGCACTCGACAAGGTCGATGGGCTGGACCGGATCCGCTTTACCACGTCCCACCCCAACGACATGGACGAGGCATTAATCGCAGCGCACGGCACCTGTGACAAGCTGATGCCCTATCTGCATTTGCCGGTGCAGTCAGGCTCTGACCGCATTCTGAAGGCGATGAACCGCAAGCATACCGCCGAAAGCTACATCCGCCTGATTGAACGCATCCGCGCCGCGCGGCCTGATCTGCTGCTTTCTGGGGATTTCATCGTGGGTTTCCCCGGCGAGACGGAAGCGGATTTCGAGGACACGATGGCCCTGATCCGCGAAGTGCACTACGGACAGGCCTATTCTTTCAAATACTCCACCCGTCCGGGCACGCCCGCCGCGGAAAAGCCGCAGCTGCCAGAAGATGTGATGCACGATCGTTTGCAGAGGTTGCAGGCACTGTTGCGTCAGCAGCAGCAGGCAACACAGGCCGCCATGGTGGGACGCGAGGTCAAGGTCCTGTTTGAAAAGGCCGGGCGTGAGCCGGGCCAGATGATCGGCAAGTCGGAGTATCTGCATGCGGTTTATGCCGATGCACCAGCGGATGTGATTGGACAGGTGCGGGCAGTGAAGGTGGTTGAGGATAGCCCCAATTCGTTGAAAGGTGTTTTGGTCTAGGGTCCAAATTCCTTCACGGCAATATGCACGGACTTTCCGAAGAGTCTGACGACGCGCCGCCAACCGCCAAACTGCCCAATTTCGTATCAAATCCGTGACATTTGCCCGCAATCTCTTGCGCCTTGCGGTCTGACCCGCCACGATACCTATATATAGACTCAAAGGAGAGCTGTTTGGCCACCAGTGCCCTGACCCCACCCGCCGAAGCCGTCGCTGAAACCCTGCTGGAATTTCCCGACAACTTCCTTCTGATCGACCTTTGCGGTGAATATGACCGCAACCTCACCACCATCGAAGACAAGCTGGACGTCCAGATTTTGCGTCGGGGCAATCAATTGGCTGTGCTGGGGGACGAGGATGCACGCAAAGAGGCTGCAGGTGTCTTGCAGGCCCTTTACGCGCGGCTGGAGGCCG
>JAHDGO010000333.1 GCA_020627605.1 Yoonia sp. | reverse complement strand
AAAAACCCTGTGAACAACACGACATAGGCGCGGTCGGCAAAGGCGGATTTGATCGCATAGCCAAAGCGGCTGTTGCCTGCCACGACCGTCGGGACAGAGACCCGGTTCACAAAGATGGCCATCGGCAGGATCAGCAGAAAGCTGCCAGCGATGAAGAGAATCGCGTTCTGCCATCCGATTTGCCCGATCAGAAAAACGGATGCAGGCGCCGCGATGAACATGCCAGCAGAGGCTGACGCGGTGCCAAGCCCAAGAATGAAACTGCGCCGCGCCGGAGCGACGACCTTGCCCAAGGCGATGATCACGATCTGGAAGGCGGCAGCACCGGTGCCGACCCCCACGATGACGCCCGACAGGACAAAGACCGTGGGGTCAATCACGAACCCGCGCAGGGCAAAGCCTGTCGCAGCCACCACTGCGCCAAACACCAGCACCCGCCCGCTGCCGTAACGATCAGCGACCATGCCGGCCAGCGGCTGCGTGATGCCCCAGCACATCGCCTGTATGGCCAGAGACAGCGAAAACACCTCTCGCGGCCAGCCCAGTGCCTCTGACATCGGGCGCAGGAACACCCCAAAGGTGGCCGCAAAGCCAAAGCTGATGAAGGCGATAACGCAACCGGCCCAGATGGCGGCGGTGACGGCGGGGCTGTCTGATTGGTCTGTCATGGCGCGACGTTAGGCGCGGGTTGCAGGCAGGGAAAGCCTTTTCAAGCCATTTGGCTTGCGTCATATGCTGCCCGGAAGGAGCCAGCATGACCAACCGCTTTTCATTCTCTTTGAACGCCACAGACGGCAAGGCCCGCACCGGTGTGATCAGCACCCCGCGCGGTGACATCCGAACGCCGGCCTTCATGCCTGTGGGCACGGCGGCAACGGTGAAGGCGATGATGCCTGAAAGTGTGGCGGCCACCGGGGCGGACATCCTGCTGGGCAATACCTATCACCTGATGTTGCGCCCCACGGCAGAACGCATTGACCGGCTGGGCGGGTTGCACGGGTTCATGAATTGGGACAAACCGATCCTGACAGATTCTGGCGGGTTTCAGGTGATGAGCCTTTCAGACCTGCGCAAGCTGACGGAAGAGGGTGTGACCTTCAAAAGCCATATCGACGGTTCCAAACATCATCTGACACCTGAACGGTCGATGGAGATTCAGCGCCTTCTGGGGTCTGACATCGTGATGTGCTTTGACGAATGCCCTGCACTGCCTGCCGACCGCAAGCGGATCAAGGACAGCATGGAATTGTCGATGCGGTGGGCACAGCGGTCGCGCGATGCATTTGGTGATCGTCCTGGCCATGCGCTCTTTGGTATTCAGCAAGGCGGGCTGGAGCAAGATCTGCGTGGCCAATCGGCAGAGGCGCTGCGGGCGCTAGAGTTTGATGGCTACGCCGTTGGCGGTCTGGCCGTGGGCGAGGGTCAAGAAGCGATGTTCAGCGTGCTCGACTTTGCGCCTGATCAACTGCCGGAGGATAAACCCCGCTATCTGATGGGGGTCGGCAAGCCCGACGATATCGTCGGCGCGGTCAAGCGCGGCATCGACATGATGGACTGCGTCCTGCCCTCACGCTCTGGCCGGACCGGGCAGGCGTTCACGCGGCGCGGCGTTGTGAATATCAAGAATGCGCGCCATGCCGATGATCCCCGTCCACTGGATGCAGATTGCACATGCCCGGCCTGCACCAACTATTCCCGCGCGTATCTGCACCACGTCTTCCGCGCGCAGGAAATGATCAGCGGCATGCTGCTGACCTGGCACAACCTGCATTACTTCCAGGAAATCATGCAGGGGATGCGCGACGCCATCGCGGCAGGCAATTTCGCCGGGTGGGAGGCTGATTTTCACGCGCGGCGGGCACAGGGTGATATTGCACCACGATAGCGTGGCAAATCCCGGCTCACTCGCTTCAATTTGGCAGGTATTTTGTCTGTTCTCTGCTTGCGCCTTTGCCGCGTCGCAGGCACTCTGCGCGCAGGCCATCATGTGTCTGGTTGAAAGCCCTGCGACAACACCCCACATGTTGAAGCCGAGGAGACGATCCATGTTGCCGCTTAGCGGGACCGGCGCGTCTTGCCAAAAAAGGAAAAGAGCATGCAAGAACCATTGAGTTCATCCTATCCCGTCCTGCCGCTGCGCGACATCGTGGTGTTTCCCCATATGATCGTGCCGCTGTTTGTGGGCCGCGATAAATCTGTCCGCGCCCTCGAAGAGGTGATGCAGGACGACAAGCAAATTCTGCTGTCCAGCCAGGTTGACCCCGGCGAGGACGACCCCAAAGAAGACGGCATTTACAAGGTTGGTGTGCTGGCCAATGTGCTGCAACTGCTGAAATTGCCAGACGGCACCGTCAAGGTGCTGGTCGAAGGGCGCAGCCGTGTAAAGATCACCGATTTCGTACCGAACGAAAATTTCTTTGAGGCGACCTGCGAATATCTGACAGAGACGCCCGGTGACCCAGCTGAGGTCGAGGCGCTGGTGCGCAACGTCTCTGCCGAGTTCGAACGTTATGCCAAAATCAAGAAAAACATCCCCGAAGAGGCGATGGCCGCCGTCGGTGAAGCCACCGAATCTGCCAAGCTGGCCGATCTGGTTGCCGGGCATCTGGGCATCGAAGTGGACCAGAAGCAGGGACTACTGGAAACGCTGTCCGTGTCAGAGCGTCTGGAAAAGGTCTTTGGCATGATGCAGGGCGAAATGTCCGTGCTGCAGGTCGAGAAAAAGATTAAGACACGCGTCAAATCCCAGATGGAGCGGACCCAGCGCGAGTACTATCTGAATGAGCAGATGAAGGCCATTCAGAAGGAACTCGGCGATGGCGAAGAAGGCCAGAACGAGGTTGATGAGCTTGAGGCGAAGATCGCCGAGACGAAACTGTCCAAAGAGGCCCGCGAAAAGGTCGATGCCGAGCTGAAGAAGCTGAAAAACATGTCGCCCATGTCGGCAGAGGCCACAGTCGTGCGCAACTACCT
>JAHDGO010000332.1 GCA_020627605.1 Yoonia sp. | reverse complement strand
CACCTGCGCGGTGGTCTGGCGCATGTGAACATCCTCTCTTCGATCCTGTTCGCGGGCCTTTCGGGTTCTGCCGTGGCAGATACCTCTGCTCTCGGCTCTACCCTGATCCCGGCGATGGAAAAGAACGGCTATTCGCGCAAATTCGCCGCCGCTGTTACCGCCGCATCATCCGTGATCGGGCCGATCATCCCGCCATCGGGGATCATGATCATCTATGCCTATGTCATGGGCGAAAGCGTGGCGGCCCTGTTCCTTGCAGGCATCGTGCCCGGCGTCATGGTGGGTATAGGCCTGATGGTGATGGTGCGGCTGATGGCCGACCGCTACGACCTGCCCAAGGCGGAACGGATCGTCAACAAGGACCAGACGATCAGCCCCGTGGAATACTGGGTCAGCTTCCTGCTGTTGCGGCTGAATGTCGGATACCTTCTGTTCGCGATCTTCCGTGCGACCACCGGCATCGCCAGCGAAACGGTCAATGCGGCGGGCGAGACGGTTGCACCTGGCACGGGCGTCGTACTCGGCACCTTTGCGGTCTGTCTTCTGGCGGCGCATTTCCTCTTGATGGGCTATCGCGGGCGGGTCAGCCATGACTTCCGCATGATCTGCAAAAAGGCGGTCGCCCCCTTACAGGCCCCCATTATTATCCTCGGCGGCATCCTGATCGGCGTGATGACCCCGACCGAGGCGTCAGCCGTCGCCGTGTTCTACGCGCTGATCGTCAGCTTTCTCGTGCTGCGGTCAATGACCTTCAAGGACCTGACAGACGTCTTGTCGCGCTCGGCCCTCGCCACGGCAGCTGTGCTGTTGCTGGTCGGTGCAGCGGTGTCGTTCAAGACGGTGGTCTCGCTGTCCTATGCGCCACAGATCATGAGCGATTACATTCTGTCGCTCTCGGAAAACCCGCTGATCCTCTTGTTCCTGATCAACATCCTTTTGTTCATCGTGGGCATGTTTCTTGATGCAGGGCCAGCGATCATCATCCTCGGGCCGATCTTGGGGCCGATCTTTGTCGACCTCGGCGTGCATCCCGTGCATTTCGCCATCATCATGAGTGTGAACCTGACCGTGGGGCTGGCAACGCCACCCATGGGGCTTGTGCTCTTTGTGGCCAGTACGGTCTCTGGCGAAAAGGTGGAAACCATCGCCCGCGCCATCCTGCCATTCCTCGCGGTGGAGATTCTGGTGATCTTCCTGATCACCTATATCCCCGCCATTTCCATGACAGTGCCGTATCTGACCGGTTTCCTGGGCTGTGCCCCGGATGTCGGATTCAGCGCTTGCATCAGCCCGGCACCGGGCATCAACTAAAGCATCAATCAGGGAGAGACGAATGCTGAAAACCTTCTCGAAAATCGCGGCCACGGCCGCCTTGCTGGCGGCCCCCATCGCCGGCTGGGCCGACGGCCATACAGAGTTCACGATCCGCGCGACCGCGAACTCCAACGAAAATGACGAGGACTACGACGGTCTGGTTGTCTTCAAGAACTACGTCGAGGCCGCCTCTAACGGGCGCATCGCCGTGGAGCTGTTCATCGGTACGCAGCTTTGCGCCACCGGTGCAGAATGCCTTGAAGGCGTGTCCGAAGGCTCTATCGATGTCTACATCTCCACCTCTGGCGGTGCGGCTGGCATCTTCCCTTATGTGCAGGTGCTTGACCTGCCTTACCTGATGGCAAACGACCGGGTCGCCGAACACGTGCTGACGTCTGACTTCGTGCGCACCATGCGGGACATGGCGCTGGCTGACAGCGACAACACCATCCGTCTGATGACCATCGGCAACACCGGCGGCTGGCGCAACTTTGCCAACACCCAGCGCCGCATCCAGTCGCCTGCCGACATGGAAGGTCTGAAGATCCGCACCGTGGTCGCCGACCTGCCACAGGAGCTGGTCCGCGCCTTGGGTGGCTCGCCCACGCCAATCCCGTGGCCAGAGCTGTTTACGTCGTTCCAGACCGGCGTTGTCGACGGGTCCAAAAACGGGATCACCGACATCATGGGCATGAAATTCCCCGATGCGGGCCTGCAGTATCTGACACTTGACGGGCACGCCTACATGGGTGCGCTGTGGTGGATGAGCAACGAAAACTTCATGGCCATGCCAGAGGACCTGCGCCGCGTTGTCGTCGATGGTTTCAGCCAGCTGCAGCAGGCCACATTCGCCTCGCCCAAGCGCAAGTCGATCGAAGCCTATGAAGCCTTCGTCGCAGGCGGCGGTGACCTCTATGTGCCAACACCAGAGGAAAAAGCCGCACTGGCCGCAGCAGCCGAGCCTGTGCAGGCGTGGTTCCGCGAAAACGTGGACGGGGGCAATGAAATCCTCGACGCGCTGATTTCAGCGGTGGGTGACGCCGAGGCCGCGCTGGACGCAGCCTATGCGAGCGATCTGAACTAAGGGTTCAATTTGCATTGGAAACGGAAAGGGCCGCCCGAGAGGGCGGCCCTTTTGCGTTGCAACGGCAGGCCTGGCCGGGCAGCAACCGACCGAGAGGGCAAGACCGTCACGAAATGGCGCCAGATCCTATCCATCACGGCCGACGAACCTGTTGAAACCTCGCAAAATCGCCCTCTTGGAGGCGGTCAGGCGATGCCCGGACAGTGCCAGGCGGTAGTCATTCTGACTTTCCCAAAGCACTTGATCTAATGTTCAACGCTCCACTTTCTGGGGGCGCTTCCGTTTCGTTTCATACGCATCCCAGACGTGCATCCGACCTTTTTGTCTTGCGTCGGCAAGCCAAAGTCTTTTGCGAACCCCTTCAGGTTCGAATTGCTTGTAAATGCCGCCTGAATACTTTGGCCAATCCAACGCCAGTCCCTGTTTGACCATTTCCGCCGATAAATCACGTCCGTCTGCCAAAAAACACCGCGCGACAGTCCTGCCGTGATCGTCTTGGCCAGTCACCTCAGCACGAACTGTTTGGCCCTTTGTAAGCTGAAACAAGGCCCATTTTGCTTTCTTGCCCAGTGGATGA
>JAHDGO010000331.1:2617-2977 GCA_020627605.1 Yoonia sp. | reverse complement strand
ATCTTCTCGTTGAGGGTCCGGCGCGGCAGGCAAAGCTCTTCCATGACCGACACGATCGAGCCGCGATGCCGTCGCATCGTGTTGTCGATTAGCATACGCTCAAACGCTTCGACAAATTCCTTCAGCGGCTTGCCTTCGGTGGTCATGGCCGGTTTGGCGGTTTCTTCGGTGTCTGCCATCAGCAATGACGCGATGGACCCTGTACCGCGACGGTTTTGCAGCACGGCGCGTTCGGCGACGTTGATCAGCTGGCGCACATTGCCGGGCCATGGTGCCTGCAAAAGCTGTGCGGCCTCTTGTGCGCTGACCTCTGGTGCCTCGCAGCCGTATTCTTCGGCAAATTGCTCGCTCAACCGGGTG
>JAHDGO010000331.1:0-2607 GCA_020627605.1 Yoonia sp. | reverse complement strand
CCTTCGAAAAACACTACGGCAATTGCCCGGAAGACTTTCTGAAGGACATCATCCTGAGGTTCGGGTCCTGGGTTGGCGGCGACATGGACGGCAATCCGAACGTCACCTCAAAGACCATCCTCGCCACGCTGGCGCAGCGGCGGGACGGTGATCCGCAAAGCGGCAAGGCGGTAGAACAGATCGGGCCGTAGCACGCTTTCACAGGTCTTATCCTGTTCCTGCAGGTTGCAGATTGCCACAATGCGGGTTTCTGCAGGGGTGCCTTGATCATTGATTGCGGTCAAAAGGCGGGCCTGCAGCGCATGCGACAGCGCCTCGATATCTTCCAGCACCAGCGTGCCGCCGCGCGCCTCTTCCATTGCGGGGATCGGCTCATCATCGCGGGCGGGGCCAAAGATGATGCGGCCCAACGTTTCCTCGTCATAGGCAGAGCAGCTGAGCAGCACGAATTTCTTGTTGGCACGCGCACCCACCGCATGCAGGGCATGGGCGACCAGAGTCTTACCTGTGCCGGTTTCACCTTCGACCAGGACATGGCCGTCGGCCTGCCCCAGATCGAGAATATCCTCTTTCAAGCGTTCCATCGGAACGGACTGGCCGATCAGCTTTTTGATAATGGCAGAGCCGTCAGACAGCTCCTTACGCAAGGCGCGGTTGTCCAGCGTCAGGCGGCGGGCATTGGTGGCTTTCTTGGCCAGTTCGGTCATCCGGTCGGGGTTGAATGGCTTTTCAAGGAAATCGAATGCGCCGACGCGCATCGCCTCTACCGCCATGGGGACATCGCCGTGACCAGTGATCATGATCACCGGCAAGCTGCTGTCGAGGCCCTTGAGCTTTTTGAGAAACTGCATCCCGTCCATGCCGGGCATCTTGATGTCGCTGACCACGATGCCGGGATAGTCGTTGCCCAGACCTTTCAGCGCATCCTCTGCCGAGGCGAATGTTTCGGTATCAAACCCCGACAGTGCCAGCCATTGGCTGATCGATTGACGCATGTCTTTTTCGTCATCGACAATCGCGATTTTCATGACCTTGCTCATGGTCGTCTTTCCTTATTCTGCCGCGGCGACGTCCTGCCGCATGATGGGCAGTTGCACCTCGAATATAGCCCCGCCATCGACCGCATTGCGTGCCGTCAGGCGCCCACCCAAATCGTTGACGATGCCGGAAGAGATGGCAAGCCCCAGCCCGACACCATCCCCCGGCTGCTTGGTCGTGTAGAAGGGCTCGAACAATTCATCAAGGTTCTCGATCCCCTCGCCATTGTCGCGGATCTGGATGCTGACGGTTTCACCCGCCGCCAAGAGGATCTCGACAGTGGGGTTGGCAGACGATTTGGTGGCGTCCAATGCATTGCGCAAGAGGTTTACGATCACCTGTTCGAGACGCAGCCTGTCGCCGTGGATCATCACCGGTTCATTGGGCAAGGTACGCACGATATTGACGGACCGGGTCTTCAGCTGTGGTTCCATCAGGGCCAATGCCGTGGACACCGCAGCCCTCGTATCCACAGGCTCAAACGCCTCGCCACCCTTGCGGGCATAGGATTTCAGCTGCCGGGTAATCGCGCCCATCCGCTCCAGCAGATCATCAATGCGCTGGAAGGACGACAGCGCCTCTTCCGGGCGTTCGCGTTGCAACAACAGCCGCGCACCGGCCAGATAGGTTTTCATCGCGGCCAGCGGCTGGTTCAACTCATGGCTTACCGCCGCTGACATCTCACCCAAAGCGGCCAGTTTTGAAGACTGCGCGATGGTCTGTTCGGCGACTTGCAGCGTCTTTTCGACCTTCTCACGCTCGGCAATTTCCCGCTGCAAGCGTCGGTTCAATGCGCGAAGCTCAGCCGACTCTCGCTGAAAGAACAACAGGCGCGAGGCTGTCTTACGCGAGGTCGCCCAGAAGATCAGCGCAAGGAAAATGGCGAATCCCATCACTTCCAGCGCTAGAATGCCGTTCACCCGCTCGCGCACAGAGGCATAGGTGGTGAAACTGACCATCGACCAACCCTGATGCGGCACACGCATTTCGCGGCGCAACACGGCCTCGCCGGCCAAGTATGCATCTGCGGGCAGCGCGGCCCAGCCTTGTGTCGCACGGATCGCCCGTTCAATCGCCGACGGCGCGGATTGACGGGCCAGCGCGTCCTCTTCCAGCAAGCCGCGCCAGCGCGGTTCAGTGGCCATCACGATGGTGCCATCGCTCGCCTTGACCAGCACAGCATCGGCCACGCCGACCCAACCGCGTTCCAGCCGGCTTGCGTCAACTTCAACAAGGATCACGCCAAGCAGCCCGGTCGCCCCTTCGATCCGGCGCGAATAGATGAAGGCGTAGCCGCCCTGCTCTGTCTCGAAGGTGGTATAGATCGTCTGGTTGCTGCGCACCGCATCGACAAAATAGGGCGTGTTGCGATGGTTTTCGCCCAGTTCTGTCCTGTCGGTCGCAGCCACGGAACGTCCATCACGGTCCAGCAAGGTCAGTGAGGCGGCGCCGATCTCATCAACAAAGGACAAAAGCCGCGCAGTCGACCGCGAATAATCCTGCCCTTCCAGTGCTGCAATCAATTCCGGGTCGCGCGCCAGCAGCTGTGGCACGACAGAGTTCCGCTGT
>JAHDGO010000330.1 GCA_020627605.1 Yoonia sp. | reverse complement strand
AAACCTTGAAAAACCTGTTGATAACCCACTGCTGGCCGCGCAGATCGCGCAGTTCTTCAAGGAAAGGCAATTGGCATGACCTGGATGAAGAAAATCCCTGCCGCCGCGCAAATGTATCTGGAGACCAATCGCCTGGACGAGGTGGAATGCATTGTTGCCGACCTGCCGGGGATCGCCCGTGGCAAGGCCGTGCCTGCAGCCAAATGGGAAAAACAGCAAAAGTTCCATCTGCCCAATTCCATCTACTTTCAGACGATCACCGGCGGTTGGGGAGAGGCCGCAGGGCCAGAGGGTTTCCTCGAACCGGACATGATCCTGAAACCCGATCTGTCGACGGCGACCGCAGCACCCTGGGGGCATGATGGCACCTTGCAGGTGATCCACGATGCCTATGACCAGAAAGGCAAGGCCATCCCCTTTGCGCCGCGCAATGTGCTGCGCCGGGTCTGCGATCTTTATGCAAAGCAGGGCTGGACACCCATCGTGGCCCCCGAGATGGAATTCTATCTGGTCGGCCGCAACATCGACCCCGCCAAACCGATTGAGCCGATGATGGGCCGCACAGGCCGCCCGGCCGCAGGGCGTCAGGCCTATTCGATGACGGCGGTCGATGACTATGGCCCGGTAATCGACGACATCTACGAATATGCCGAGGTGCAGGGGTTTGAAATTGACGGCATCACGCAGGAAGGCGGCGCAGGCCAGCTAGAGATCAATCTGCGTCACGGTGACCCGGTGAAACTGGCCGATGAGGTGTTCTTTTTCAAACGGCTGATCCGCGAAGCGGCGCTGAAACATGACTGCTTTGCCACCTTCATGGCCAAGCCGATCGAGGGCGAACCAGGATCGGCCATGCATGTGCATCACTCTGTCGTGGATGAAAAAGGGCGCAACATCTTCTCCGGCCCCGAGGGCGGAGAGACCCATGCCTTTTTTCACTTTATCGGCGGCCTGCAGGAACACATGCCCAATGCCATCGCGCTGATCGCACCTTACGTGAACAGCTATCGCCGCTATGTGCCGGATGAGGCCGCGCCAGTGAACCTGGAATGGGGGCGCGACAACCGCACCACCGGCATCCGCATCCCAATTTCAGAGCCTGCGGCCCGCCGGATCGAAAACCGCCTGCCTGGCATGGATTGCAATCCCTACCTTTGCATCGCGGCCTCACTGGCCTGCGGGTATCTGGGCATGATGAATGAAATCCGCCCCGACAAACGCTGGCGTGGCGAGGCGCAGGACAGTGAGGCGGCCATCGCTGAATCGCTGTGGACAGCACTGGACCTTTTTGATGAGGCGACTGATCTGCATCAGGTTCTTGGCCCCGATTTTGCCCGCGTCTATTCCATCGTCAAACGCGCGGAATACACAGAGTTCCTGCAAGTGATCAGCCCGTGGGAGCGCGAGCATCTGCTGCTGAACGTCTGATGGTCAGCCCGCTTTATCGCAACGAAACGCCGGGCCAGTTGCCTGACAGCTGGTATCTGGCCAGCGCCGAACTGCCGCCAGAGCGCCCGGCGCTGAAAGGCCATCACAGGGCCGATGTCTGTGTCGTGGGGGCAGGCTTTACCGGGTTGTCCGCTGCCCGCCACCTTGCCGCCAAAGGACTGCGCGTCATCGTGCTGGACGCGCACCGCGTGGGCTTTGGTGCCTCGGCCCGCAATGGCGGCCAGGTCTGGAGCGGGTACAACACCCCGCAACGCCAGCTGGCCAAGAAATATGGCGCCGAACATGCGCGGCGGATGTGGGACCTGACCCAAGAGGCCAAGGCGGATGTCCGCGCGATTTGCGCAGCCGAAGTGCCGGAGGCGCATTACCGCCCCGGCATCGCCGAGGCTGCCGTGAAACCGGCGGAACTGGACGAGATGCACCGCGATGCCGCGTTCCTGCAGAGCGCATATGGCTATGACCAGATGACGCTGTGGGACCGGGCGGCGATGCGTGCGGTCATCAAGACCGACGACTACCACGGCGGGCATCTGGATATGGGGGCCGGGCATATGCACCCGCTGCGATATCTGCTGGCGCAGGCGCGTCTGGCAGAAGCTGCGGGCGCGGTGATCCACGACCGGTCAGAGGTGCATCACATCGCCCATGGTGATCCGGCAGAGGTGCGCACGGGCCGGGGCCGTGTGCAGGCAAACCATGTGATCCTGGCCGGTAATGGCTACCTCAGCAACATTGACCGCAAGGTCACTGCCAAAATCATGCCGGTCAACAGTTTCATCGCCGCGACAGAACCGCTGGGCGACCGCGCGGACGCGGTGCTGGCCCGCGACATCGCTGTCAGCGACAGCAAGTTCGTGCTGAATTACTACCGTTTGTCAGAGGACAGGCGCCTGCTCTTTGGCGGACGCCCGAGCTACAGCATCGGGTTTCCAAAGGATATCGCTGCATTCATGTCGGCGCGCATTGATGCGATGTTTCCGCAGATTGCCGGGGTTGGCATCGACCATGCCTGGGGCGGGACGCTGGGCATCACCGCCAACAGGTTGCCCTCTCTGCAAAAGGTAGCCCCCAATGTGGTGTCGGCTGGCGGCTATTCCGGGGTGGGTGTCGCACTGTCAGGCATGGCAGGCAAGATCATGGCCGAGGCTGTGGCCGGGCAAGCGGGGCGGTTTGATGTGCTTGCGTCGCTCAAGGTGCCGCATTTCCCCGGTGGCACCGCGCTGCGCGCGCCGCTGCTGCGCACCGCCATGACATGGTACGCATTGCGCGACAGGCTGGGACTTTAGTCAGCCTTTGACCATGGCTTGGCAGGTTGGGCGCATGCAGCGCACCCAGATGATCAGCCGTCAGAACCATGACTGGCTCACACAGATGTTCCGCTGCCAGGCCGCCCGTTCAGGCGGGGTAATCCGCAGGCAGGTGGTGGATGTCGAACGCGAAGTGGGCATTCCTGCGCTTCTGGCCGAAGTGCAACGCAGACGCTTTCGCCTGATCCGCACGCCGACGCATTTTGTGATCGTCTGCACCGATGGCCCGATTGAAAT
>JAHDGO010000329.1 GCA_020627605.1 Yoonia sp. | reverse complement strand
GAGGGAGAGGTGATTTTCATCCTGACCGGTTCCGCCACCTCTGACCCTGCGGATGTCGGGCCGACCGCCTTGCTTGCCGCGGGTGGTACGCTCACGCAGGTCGGGATGCCGGTTGATCCGGGCAATCTGCTGTTTCTGGGTGCGCTGGGCGGCAAGCCGGTGATCGGTCTGCCCGGATGCGCGCGATCACCAGCTCTGAACGGGGCCGACTGGGTGATGGAGCGGGTCCTTTGCGGTGTTCACCTGACCCCGGCCGATTTCGCGGCAATGGGGGTCGGCGGATTGCTGAAGGAAATCCCCACGCGACCAAAGCCGCGCGGGGACATCAGCTAAAGCAGCCCCTGTGCGGCGATCATCAGCGCGCCAGCGGCCAGAACATAGCCTGCATCAATCGCCGTCGCCTTGCCGGTTTTCTGACTGAACAGATCCATGCCTGCCACCAGCAGGGCGGTCGCCAATATGGCGATGATGGCGGTCAGTATGTCGCCGGTCGTCTCTGTCAGTCCGACCACCACTGCAAGCGCGAGCGTGCCCAGAAACTGGACCACCATCGCCGCCAAAGGCGGGCTGTCAGGCGGCTGGATGTTGTGGCTGCCCGTTGACCAGCCCTTGCCGAACATCATCGGACTAAACCAGAGCATGCCCAGCCCAAAGGCGGCGATTGTGCCAGCACTAACGGCAAGCCAATTGAGGTTTTCCATTGTCTTTACCCCTTTAGGCGGCCAACGCGCTGTCGAGCGCTGCCAAGATGCCGGTCCAGCCCTTGTTGTGGTTGTCGCGGCTTTCCTCGCTGACAAAGCGGTCATGCCGCAGGGTGACATGGGTGCCGTCTTCGACCGCGTCAAAGGTCAGCGTGACGGTGCTGTCCTCGGC
This sequence comes from Yoonia sp., assembly GCA_020627605.1. GTDB lineage: Bacteria > Pseudomonadota > Alphaproteobacteria > Rhodobacterales > Rhodobacteraceae > Yoonia. The sequence continues at coordinate 2,125 of JAHDGO010000329.1, read as the reverse complement.
CGGGGAGGGGCCGAACCACGTGAATACCAGCCGCTGATGCGGATTGATTTCCTTGTAGGTGCCGTGATGCGGGATTTCCCTGTCACCGGCGCGCATCACAATTTCAAAGCCACCGCCGACGCGGGCGTCGGTTTTGGCAACGGGAACGGTCATGTCGGGGCCGGGCGTCATGAACCGCGCCAGCATCTTGGGGTCAAGCCAGGCATCGAACACGGCTTTTTGCGGGGCCTTGATCGTGCGTTCGGTCGTCATTGTCAGGTCAGTCATCTTTGGCAGCTCCTTCATTCAGAATGTCGTCAAGCGCCTCAAGGCGCATTTCCCAGATTGAACGCAGGCCTTTGAACCACCTGTCGATATCCCCCAGCGGGTCCATCTGCACTTCGATCAGATGTTCGCGCCATTCTGTGCGTCGTTTCACCAGCCCTGCCGCCTCCAGCACTTTGATGTGCTTGGAGATGGCATTCAGGCTCATGCTGAAACGCGCATGGATATCGGTAATCCGTTGCGGTCCTTCCTGCGCGAGCAGTGTCAGGATGTCCCGCCGTGTCGGATCACTTGCCGCTTTGAGGATGGCATCAAGTGGGTGAGGGATTTGTCGTTCAACCATATGGGTGAATTATACCATCAAGGCATCTCAGTCAACCAAAAGGGTGAATGATGCTGCTGATGCAGCGGAATTGCCCGGTTCTCAACCGGAGGCAAGCGTGCTTAACTCAATGCAATTACAAAATGTTTCTGGGAGGAAAGAATGGCATCGGTAACCATGACCGTGAACGGGAAATCCGTATCCGGAGAGGTCGAGGGGCGCACGCTTCTTGTAGAGTTCCTGCGCAATGACCTGCGTATGACGGGCACCCATGTGGGCTGTGACACGTCGCAATGCGGCGCTTGTGTGGTGCATGTGAATGGTGCTGCGGTCAAAGCCTGCACCATGTTCGCGGCAGAGGCGGACGGCGCAGAGGTGGGCACGATTGAAGGGCAGGCCAACGCTGACGGCTCTCTGAACGTGATCCAGCAGGCGTTTCAGGATCATCACGGCTTGCAATGCGGCTTTTGCACGCCGGGCATGGTGATGTCTGCGGCAGCACTGCTGAAAGACAACCCAAAGCCAAGCGAGCAAGAGGTCAGAGAGTACCTTGAAGGCAATATCTGCCGCTGCACGGGCTACCACAACATCGTCAAGGCCATCATGGCTGCGTCCGGGCAGGACATCCCTGCCGTCGCCGCCGAGTAACCAATTCAATGACATCAGGGGCCGGTTGTTTGGGAGGATGACCGCCACCGATATGGGAGGAATGAAGAATGCCAAAGGACAGTGGAATTGGGGCCAGCTCAAAGCGGCGCGAGGACGTACGCTTTCTGACCGGGGCCGGCAGATATACCGACGACATCAACGTGCACGGGCAGGCCTATGTGCATTTCCTGCGCGCCGACGTTGCCCATGCGACCATCAACAGCGTGGACACGAGCGCGGCAGAAGACATGCCGGGCGTGCTGCATATCTTTACCGGGGCCGATTTTGAGCCCATCGGCGGCTTGCCTTGCGGCTGGCAGGTGACGGACAAGCATGGCGAGCCGATGCAGGAACCCAAGCATCCGGTGCTGGCCCATGGCAAGATCCGCCACGTGGGCGAGGCGGTTTGCGCCGTCGTTGCCGAAACCTATGCACAGGCGCGCGATGCGGCAGAAGAGATCATCCTTGATCTGTCAGAGCTGCCCGCCGTGATCGATATGAAGGCCGCCGTCGCTGATGGCGCTACAAAGGTCCACGACGACCTGACCAGCAATCTTTGCTACGACTGGGGGTTTGTCGAAGAAAACAAGGCCGCAACGGATGAGGCATTTGGCAACGCGGCCCATGTCACGACCCTTGAACTCGTCAACAACCGCCTTGTCGCCAACCCGATGGAGCCGCGCGTGGCGGTGGGTGACTACAGCCCGTCCGACGACATGCACACGCTATACACAACCAGCCAGAACCCGCATGTGATCCGGCTGTTGATGGGTGCCTTCGTGCTGGGCATCCCAGAGCATAAGCTGACCGTGATCGCCCCCGATGTGGGCGGCGGGTTCGGCACGAAAATCTTCCACTATGCGGAAGAGGCATTTTGCACATTCGCAGCCA
>JAHDGO010000001.1:18794-26204 GCA_020627605.1 Yoonia sp. | reverse complement strand
CAGCAAGGCTGTCGGCTGGGACACCCGGTTTTTCTATATCGATCAGTCGATCTGGATCGGGGACGAATGCGCGGTGCAGGTGCTCTACCGCTCTGCCGTGACAGACAAGAACGGGGTCGTCCCGCCAGAGCGTGTCTTTGCCGATGTGGGGTTTGAGGGCACGTCTCCCGATCTGCCTGACTGGGTGCAAGCCTGGGCCGATGCCGACCGCACCCGTCCCTGGCCACCGCTTGATGACGGGGCGTCGGCTTAAACACCTGTTGCCAGACCACCCATTTCCTGTGTCTTATCCCGCAAGGGAAGAGCAGGGACGGACAAGATGGCAGTCAGCAAGAAACGCATCTGGGGATGGATGGCCTTTGATTGGGCAAGCCAGCCTTTCTATACACTTGGTCTGACATTCATCTTTGGCCCCTATTTCGCCGTTGTCGCGACCGAGTATTTTCTGGGCACCGGCATGTCCGAGGACGCCGCCGATGCGCAGGCGCAATGGGTCTGGTCACTGGGCCAGACCGTTGCAGGCCTGCTGATCGCCTTCACCGCACCATTTCTGGGGGCCTTCGCCGACAATTCCGGGCGCAAGATGCCATGGATCGCCTTCTTTTCCGTGGTCTATGTGATCACGACCTTCATGCTTTGGGGGCTGACGCCGGACGGGTCGGCCCTGATCTTCATGCTGATCATTTTCTATGTGGGCTTCTTTGCCGCCGAAAGCGCGCTGAACTTCGTCAATGCGATCCTGCCGTCGCTGGGGGATGATGACGAGGTGGGGCGGATTTCCGGCTCTGGCGCGGCCTTTGGCTATTGGGGCGGGGTGACCTCGCTTTTCATCATGCTGCTGCTCTTGGCCGAAAATGATCAGGGTGTGACCCTTTTGGGCAATGCCCCATTGTTCGGGCTGGACCCCGACATGCGCGAAGGCACGCGGGCCGTGGGTCCGTTCATCGCGATCTGGTATGTGATCTTTATCGTCCCTTTCTTCATGTTCGTGCGTGACGACCCCAAGGCAGAGCGTAAATCGACAAAGATCAGCGCGGTCTGGGGAGAGCTGGTAGAAACGCTCCGCTCTGTCCTGCATCGCAAGAGCCTTTTGAACTTCCTTGTGGGGTCGATGTTCTACCGCGACGCGCTGAATGCGCTTTATGCCTTTGGCGGGGTTTATGCGGCCTTGGTGCTGGACTGGCAGACCATTCAGATTGGTGTCTTCGGGATCATTGCGGCCATTGCAGCGGCGATCACCACTTGGCTGTCAGGTCTGGCCGACTCGCGTTTTGGGCCAAAGCCGGTGATCAGGGTCTCTGTCTGGGTGCTGATCGGTGTGTCCATCATCATCGTGGGCATGTCGCGCGAGGCGCTGTTCGGCGTGCCGCTGGCCGAAGGGTCGGGTCTGCCTGACATCATTTTCTACATCTGCGGTGTCTGCATCGGTGGCGCTGGCGGCGCGGTCTATGCATCTTCCCGGTCGATGATGGTGCGCCACACCCACCCCGAACGCCCGGCAGAGGCGTTTGGCCTGTTCGCGCTGACAGGCAAGGCGACGGCGTTCCTGGCCCCGGCGCTGATCACCATCTTCACCGTGATGACCGGTAACAACCAATTAGGCTTTCTGCCTGTAATCTTCCTTTTCCTGATCGGGCTTTTCTTGCTACGCTGGGTCAACAAAGACGGAGATCGCGCAGAATGGTCCGCTTCATCGCAGCAGTAACACTTATCCTTGGCCTCGCCGCCTGTCAGTCTGACGGGCCAGAGGTCGCGGTTGTCAGCCAGAACGCCAATGACACCCGCGTCGCCAAGTTCCTTTTTGGTGCCATGCCGGCCGGGTCACCCCAGACGCCAGAGGCGATTGGCGGTTATGCCCGTGGCTGTCAGGCCGGCGCGCAGCAATTGCCGGAAACGGGACCTACATGGCAGGCCATGCGCCTGTCACGCAACCGCAACTGGGCGCAGCCTGTCACCATCGACTATGTGCAGGACCTCAGCCGTTTCGCCGCCACCCTGCCGGGGTGGGAGGGTCTTTATATCGGCGATATGAGCCAGCCGCGCGGCGGCCCGATGCTGACCGGCCATGCCAGCCACCAGACGGGGCTGGATATTGACGTCTGGATGCTGCCGCCAGACCGCCTGAACCTCAGCGTGCAGGAACGCGAGGATCTATCGTCAATCTCCATGCGGCGCAGTGCCGGGGCCTATACCAACGACCGCTGGACACCGCAGCATGAGGCCCTGTTGCGCGCCGCCGCATCGGACCCGCGCACGGCCCGCATCTTTGTCTTTCCGGGCGCCAAGGTGGCCATGTGCAATTCCGCCACCGGCGACCGCAGCTGGCTGAACAAGATCAGGCCATGGTGGGGGCATCACTATCATTTCCATGTGCGGCTGAAGTGCCCGGCGGGTGACAGCGCCTGCGTCGATCAGGCCCCGCCGCCCCCCGGTGATGGCTGTGATGACGCCGCAGGCTGGGTCGACCGCATCCTGAACCCACCGCCACCAGACCCCAATGCACCGCCTCCGACCCCGCGGGCCGAGATCACGATGGCCGGCCTGCCGGGTCAGTGCCTGAACGTGCTGAACGCCAACTAGGTGCGCCGCGTCCTTTGCGTCTGGCTGGCCCTGCTTTGGGCAGGGCCACTTTTGGCGCAAGCCGAGTTTGTCGGCAGCTACCACTGGACATCACATGACGACCGCTTTGGCGGGTTGTCGGCCATCGAAATGGGCGACGATGGGGCCACCCTGCTTGCGCTGAGCGACCGTGGCCATTTCTTCTACGCCGAGGTGATCCGCGAAAATGGCGTGATCACGGATCTCGACACCTATACGCCGCAGCCCCTGCTTGGCCCCGACAACCGTCAACTTATGGCAGAGTTTGGTGACAGCGAAGGGCTGGCGATCGGGGCGGATGGTCAGACCCATGTGGCCTTTGAATGGACGCCCGGCATCCGCCATTTTCAGGACATCAGCACCGGCGGCAGCGCGCTGATCCACAGCCCGCCAATGCCGGTGCGTGATGGCAATGCCACGTTGGAGGCTTTGGCGATTGGCCCGGATGGCGCGCTTTTTGCGATCCCCGAACGCTCTGGCCGTGCGACGCGTCCCTTTCCGGTCTATCGGCTGCGGAATGGGACATGGGACCAACCCTTTGCCATCTCTCGCAAAGGCGCATTTCTGGTGGCCGGGGCGGATATCGGCCCGGATGGCAGGCTTTATATCCTTGAGCGGGATTTCGTCGGGATCGGGTTTCGCAGCCGGGTCAGACGCTTTGCCCTTGATGGATCAGCAGAAGAAACCCTGCTGACGACCCGCCTGCGCAGACATGACAATCTGGAAGGGATCAGCGTCTGGCGGGCACCGGACGGTCTGCGCATGACCATGGTGTCTGACGACAATTTTCGCAGGTTTCAGCGGACCGAGGTTGTGGAATACCGATTGACGGACGACTAGCGCGGCGTTAGATCGCCCCGTCCCCGACACTCGGGGGCCAAGTGCCGCACCCTTGTCAAAACGGAAAAACCAGACATGACACGTATTCTTCCCGGCGTTCTCGCCATGGCCATCATTGTTGTAGCCTCGAACATTCTTGTGCAATTCCTGATCCTCGACGGTCTGTTGACCTGGGGGGCGTTCACCTACCCGCTGGCCTTTCTGGTGACGGATGTGATGAACCGGGTCTATGGCGCCGCCGCCGCGCGCAAGGTGGTGTTTGCGGGTCTGATCGTCGGGATCATCTGTTCCTTCGTCGGCACGCAGATCATGTTGCAGGGTGACGGGTTTGCATATCCCGCCGTTGCATTGCGCGTCGCCATCGGGTCGGCCACCGCTTTTCTGGTGGCGCAACTGCTTGATATCGCTGTCTTTGATCGGCTGCGCGCCGGGTCATGGTGGAAGGCACCACTGGCCAGCACGCTGGTGGGGTCGACGGTGGATACGGTGATCTTCTTCTCCATCGCGTTTGCGGCATTTTTCAATGGTTTCAGCGCATCCGCCGCGGAAGAGGTGATCTGGGCGCAGGATATGGCCCCCTTCCTGAACGTAGGCGGCACGGTCCCGCTCTGGGTGACGCTGGCGGTCGCTGACTGGGCGGTAAAGCTAAGCATTGCCCTGCTCGCTTTGGTCCCATTTCGCATCATTGTTGGGCGAATGTTGCAACCGGCCACATAACCGCGATCTGTGGTATATTTTTACTTGAAATATACCAAATCTGTGCGACCTTCCTATCAGGCGAAACATTTGAAAGGAGGTGATCCAGTGCATCATGAGGTATTGGAGAAGTGTGTCGGGACAACTTGGGGGGTTCAAAGCTAGGGCAGCCCTTGGCTGAGACGAACCCAAGGTGGAGATCCTAACCGACCCACCTCCGAAATTCAGGGAAGGGCCATCCCATCGCCGGGGTGGCCCTTTTTCGTTGGGCCAGGCGGTGTATGTTTGGCGTACAGACCCTGTACAGATGCTGTACCTACACCTGTGCCAACATCGGGACACGCCATGAGGATCAACGATCAGATCGAAATTGCCGACTGGGAGCTGACGGAAAGCTTTACCCGGTCGTCAGGTCCGGGCGGGCAGAACGTTAACAAGGTGTCGACGGCGGTTGAACTGCGGTTCGAGGCAGAACGGTCGCCCAACCTGCCTGACCCGGTCAAGCGGCGGTTGCGGCGGCTGGCCGGGCGGCGCTGGACGCAGGACGGTGCAATCGTGATCTTTGTGCAGGACACACGCAGTCAGGCCCGCAACCGCGACATCGCCCGCGATCGTCTGGCGGAACTGATCCTGAAAGCCACGGAAAAACCCAAACGGCGCATTCCGACAAAGCCGACCAAAGGATCGGTCAGGCGACGGCTGGCCGCGAAAAAGGCGCGTGGCGAGGTCAAGGCCCTGCGCGGCAAGGTCGACGACTAGCCGCGGCAGACCCCCAGCCCACCGCCGATTACCCAATGTTAAGACCTCTTTGTCAGCATGGTCCCGAGGACAAGACGGGAAACGGCCATGGCAGACAATTTTCAAATTCTCCTGACACCAGTTGTCGGATTGATGAGTCTGGCATTTCTGTTCAGCACGCTTCTGCGCAAATTTCACGGCGCACGGTATGAATCGCTGGCCTTTGGTGGCCTGTTTGGCCTTGTCATGGTCGTTGGCATGATCAACCCCATTCAATTGGGCGAAGGTATTATCGTGGACACCCGCACGCTGTTGCTGGGGGCTGCTGTCGTCTTTGGTGGGCCGGTCGCCGGGGCCGTCGCGCTGGCCTTTGGTGTGACCTACCGCATCTACCTTGGCGGCAGCGGAATGGTGCCGGGGGTTGTCGGCCTGTTTCTGGCGTATGCGCTGGCATGGGTGTGCTGGCGCTACCTGCGCAAGATCATCAAATCTCCGGTGCTGTTTGATGCGGTCACCGGCGTGGTCATCACGGTGTCATTCGGTGCTGTCTTTCTGTTTCCTGCTGATGTCGCTTGGGGAATCATCCAGTCGGTGCTGCCCACGCTGCTTGTCTGCAATGTGATTGGTGTCGTCGCGATCGGTTTGGTGTTTCGACGCGAGATCAATTATTTCATGGCCGCCAAGGCGCTTGAACAGTTTGCCCGCCGAGACCCGTTGACCGACCTGCTGAACCGGCGCGGACTGGACGCAGAGATGAGCAATGTGCGCTTTGATTCCGCGCGCGGTCATGCGCTGTTCTATTTCGACGTTGATAATTTCAAGACCATCAACGACAGCTTTGGCCACGAGGCTGGTGATACCGCGCTGGCCGTGGTCGCCGCGCGGCTGAAAAACAGCCTGCGGAAAGAAGCGATCTTTGCCCGCCACGGTGGCGACGAGTTTTCAATCTATCTGCCAAGCATCAAGGCAAGTGATGTGGAAGGGATCGCAGAGCGTCTGTGCCGTCTGGTCGCCGATGAAAGCGTGGTCTGCGCCGATATGAGCTTTGATCTGTCAATCAGTGTCGGTGGCTATTGGTCTCGCGTGCCCTGCGCGCTGCAAGAGATGATCAATCAGGCAGATGCCCAACTGCTGATCGCCAAAAGCAAGGGTAAGAACCGTGCGCAGGTGGCCTATAACGCCGAAGGGTTGAACGCGGCAGCGGCCTGAGCGGCGCCAATCGGCGATGGTCGCAATCTTGCTGGTCAGACGACGACAGCCATCTCTTGCTGGGCACCCACATCAAACACACGTTTATAGCGTGCGATCTCATCCGCCGGGCCCATGGCCTTGTTGGGGTTATCGCTGAGCTTCACCGTCGGGCGGCCGTTTGCGGCCACAGCCTTGCAGACAAGCGAAAACGGCGCGAGCGCATCATCGGCGACCAGCCCCTTGAAGTCATTGGTCAGCATGGTGCCCCAGCCAAAGCTGACACGACAGCGCCCGGCAAACTGCTGATGCAGTTCCCTGATCTTGTCGACATCCAGCCCATCGGAAAAGATGATCAGCTTGTCTCGCGGGTCCTCACCACGACTTTTCCACCAGTTGATGGCGGTCTCTGCCCCGGTTGCGGGGTCCCCGCTGTCCACACGGATACCGGTCCAGCCTGCCAGCCAGTCCGGCGCACCTGCAAGGAACCCCTTTGTGCCATAGGTGTCTGGCAGGATGATGCGCAGATTGCCGTCATGTTCCTCTTGCCAGTCGGCCAGCACGTCATAGGGGGATTGACGCAGGGCTGTGTCATCCTCTGCCAGTGCGGCATAGACCATGGGCAATTCATGGGCGTTGGTGCCGATCGCCTCAATCTCGCGCATCATGGCGATGCGGCAGTTGGATGTCCCGGTAAAGCTGCTGCCCAGCCCCTCCATCATGGCCTGCACGCACCAGTCCTGCCAGAGATAACTGTGCCGCCGCCGCGTGCCAAAATCGGCGACGCGCAGGTCGCTGATCGGTTGCAACGCCTCGATCTTGCCCCACAGTTTGGTCATTGCGCGGGCATAAAGCACCTGCAGCTCAAACTTGCCCATGTCCTTGAGTACCGCGCGCGAGCGCAGTTCCATGATCACGGCAAGGGCAGGAATTTCCCACAGCATGACCTCTGGCCAGGTGCCTTCGAATGTCAGCTCATACTGGCCGTCACGCTTTTCCAGATGATAGGGTGGCAGTTGCAGCCCCTCGAACCATTCCATGAAGGCGGGGGTGAACATCTGCCGCTTGCCATAAAAGGTGTTCCCGCGCAGCCATGTGCTTTCACCACGCGTCAGGCGGAGAGAGCGGATATGGTCAAGCTGTTCACGCAACTCGCCTTCATCCACCAGCTCTGCCAGCCGGATGGATTTGGTGCGGTTGATCAGGGAAAACGTGACCTGCGTGTCGGGGTGATTGCGAAACACCGACTGACACATCAGCAATTTATAGAAGTCGGTGTCGATCAATGACCGGACAATCGGGTCGATCTTCCATTTATGGTTCCAGACCCGTGCGGCGATATCCACCATG
>JAHDGO010000001.1:0-18784 GCA_020627605.1 Yoonia sp. | reverse complement strand
GGCGCAACCGTGTTAGATCAGGGTGGGTCAGGGTGGCAAGAGGGCTATGGGATGGCGTTGAGTTACGATTTCGACATCGGCGGCGGGGCAATTGCCGAACCCCGCGCCATGTTTCGCGATCAGGCGACTGTTGACGCGCTGCAGGGTGCAGACCCGGCCGTGCAGGCGTTTTTCACAGACAGCGGCTTTGCCCTGAAGACCTACAACAGCGGGGCGCCCCCCGGCCGCTACCCCGCCCGTGATGAAGAGGCCCGCACGTATGTGATCGAGCGGTTGTCGGAGAACCTGTCACTGCATGATCTGAACGGGGCGCATTGGGGCGGCTTTGATTTCCGCGCTTTCATGACCTCGCTTTCTGAAGTGGAGCCGGTGGATGATGAGCTCTTGGCGCCCACCGGCCCGCGCCGCATTGATGAAGATTTGCTGGCGGCGCGCCTTGCCTCGCGCCAGAAGAAGGGCAAACGCCGTATGGCCTTTGGCGGGCTGCTGCTGGGGTTTATCCTGTTGCTTTACGTCGCCGCGCAAAGCCTGCCGGGATAGCCGCGTGCCACAGGGCGCAGGCGCCACCTATTCCGCGCGCCTGATCGGGGCGGTTGTGCTGGCGATGACGCTGATCGTCAGCGGGGACGCCGCCGCGACCGTGCTGACCGGGCAGGGATTTTCGCAGGGTTTCGTGGCATGGACCCGCTTTGCCCTTGCGGCGGTTCTGCTGGCCCCGATCTGCGGTCTGGGCCGCGCCGATCTGCAGCATCTGCGTGATCCGCGCCTGTATCTGCGCGCTGTCCTGATTGTGGGCGGTATCCTGTGCATCCTGACCGCCCTGCGGACAGAGCCGATGGCGAATGTCTTTGGCGCCTTCTTTGTGGGTCCGGTGGTGTCCTACTTTCTGTCGGCGCTCTTGCTGAAAGAGCGGATCACACCCCTGCGCACCCTGTTGTTGCTGGTCAGTTTTGCCGGGGTCATGCTGGTCGTCCGGCCCGGTTTTGGCATGACGGCTGGTATGGGTCTTGCAGTGCTGGCAGGCTGTTTTCACGGGGCATATCTGGTGGCGACACGCTGGCTGGCAGGGGATTTCCGCCCCCGCTTTTTGCTGTTTTCGCAACTCGCCATCGGGGCCGTGCTGCTGTTTCCCTTTGTGACGCTGGACCGGCCAGAGATCACGCTGCCGGCCTTTGGGCTGATCGCCATATCGGCGCTGGGCTCTGCTGGTGGGAATTTCCTGCTGGTCATCGTCAACCGGACCACACCGGCTGGTGTCGTGGCCCCATTGATCTACAGCCAGTTGCTGGCCGCGATGCTGATCGGCTGGGCGGTCTTCGGGCAATGGCCGGACGGGGCCAGCCTGATCGGGCTGGCGGTGATCATGCTGGCCGGTGTGTCCTCTGTCTGGTTTGCCGGGCGGGGACGTTAGGCTAGCCTCGCCCCGGCGGCGGCCATGCCCGTCTTGGCCGCGTCCAGCGAGCCGTCAAAGTCTATCGCGCGGCACAGGTCCATGCGCACGGTGACGTCAAACCCCAGTTTGGCCGCATCCACCGCAGAATAATTAACGCAGAAATCCGTGGCGAGGCCCACAAGGGTCAGCGTCGTGATGCCTCGGGTGCGCAGGTAGCCTTCCAGCCCTGTTGGGGTTGTCTTATCGTTCTCGAAGAAGGCGGAATAACTGTCGATGGCAGGGTTGTAGCCTTTGCGGATGATCAGATCGGCCCGGTTGACCTGCAGGTCCTGGTGAAATTCCGCCCCTTTGCTGCCCTGAATGCAGTGATCAGGCCACAGCACCTGCGGACCATAGGGCATTTGCGTCACGCTCATCGGGTCCGCGTCATGTGAAGAGGCGAATGACGAATGCCCCGCCGGGTGCCAGTCCTGTGTCAGGATCACCGCGTCAAAATCCGCCATGGCGGCATTGATGCCCGGCACGATTGCGTCACCGTCTGCGACGGCAAGGGCACCGCCGGGGCAGAAATCATTCTGGACGTCGATCACTATCAGGGCGTTTGTCATGGCGCGGCCTCCTCTTTGCCCGGCAAACTAGCGAGGAATGCCGCGACCTGCGAGGGGGATTTGAGATGGATGACGTCAAGATCCGTGGTCTCTGCCGCCAATCGCGCAAGCCTTGCCCGCGCGGTTTTCCGCGTCTGCCAAATCCAGAGCCAGAACGGCAGGGTTTCATGGTGAAACCCCTCGCGGCAGTCAGGGGCCATATCGGGACGGGTCTTGCCGTGGTCGCGGATGGTCCGCCAGACCACCCGGCGGAAGCGCAGCCAGACAGGCAGATCAAGCCAGATCAGCGTATCGGCACGCGCCGCACGGTCGGCATAAGTGGCAGAGTTGCCGCCTTCGAACACCCAATGGTCTTGCGCGATAATGGCCCGCACCATCGGGATCTTGTCGGCGGCCGGGCGCGGCGTCCAGCCGGGCAGCCAGTGGATGTGGTCCATGTGATAGACAGGCAGGCCCAGCCGCGCGCCCATCATCCGGGCGAGCGTGCTTTTCCCCGAGCCCGGGCCGCCGCAGATCATCACACGTTGCATAGGGTCTTTTTGCAGTTTGGCCGCCTGGGGAAAAGGGCTTGCGCGCCGGTGGCCGATTTCCTATCAGCGCGGTCTTTTCCAACCGACAGGAGGCGAGAATGACGATTTTGGGTATCGACTTTGGCACCTCCAACACCGCCGCAGGGGTCATGCGGGACGGCAAGCCGCATCTGATCACGGTAGAGCCGGGGCGCACGACGCTGCCGACATCGGTGTTTTTTGACTATGACCGCAAGGAAACGACCTATGGGTCTGTGGCCAATGCCGCACTGATCGACGGGCGCGAGGGGCGGTTCATGCGCGCACTGAAATCTGTGCTGGGCACGCCTCTGATGCGCGAAAAGCGCCAGATCGCCTATGAGCGGCTGACACTGATTGAAGTGGTTGCGCGGTTTCTGGCGATGATCCGCACACGGGCAGAGGCCGAGACGGGCACCCCGATCACGCAGGCGCTGTCGGGTCGCCCGGTGCAGTTTCATTCCACCGATATGGCGCGCAATGCGCAGGCCGAGGTGGATTTGCGCGATGCCTATCTGCTGGCCGGGTTCGCGGATGTCAGTTTCATGTACGAGCCTGAGGCCGCGGCGATTGCCAGCGGTCCGCTGGACAAGGGCAAGTTGGGGCTGGTCATCGACATTGGCGGTGGTACCTCCGACTTTTCTGTTTTTGCCCGCGATGGCGATGTCACGCGGATCATTGCGAGCCATGGTGTGCGTGTCGGCGGCACCGATTTTGACCGCGCCATCAGCATTGACCGGGTGATGCCCTTGCTGGGGCGCGGGGCAGAGGTGCGCAATGCGCTTGGCGATGGCCGTCACACCGCCCCGAATGCAATTTTCAACGATCTGGCGACATGGGCAAAGATCCCCTTTGTCTACACCGCCGAGAACCGGCGCATGGCCGCTGACTTCGCCAAATTGGGGGTGGACCCGGCCCCGTTTGCCCGGTTGAACACCGTGCTGGAGATGGAGCTTGGCCATGACATCGCCTTTGCTGTCGAGGATGGGAAGATCGCAATCAACGCCAGCAGCGTGACTGAAACGGCGATTGATCTCGGCGTGATTGCCCCTGCTTTGACGGCGACCCTGACAGAGGATGCGCTATTGCGGATTCTGGCCGATCACGCCCGCCAGATTGCTGAATGCGCGACCCAGACCCTTGCCATGGCGGATGTCACCGCTGAACAGATCGGCAAGATCGTCTTTGTTGGCGGGTCGAGCCTGTTGCAGGTGGTGGCAGGCACGATGCAGGCGATGTTTCCCCATGCGCAACAGGAACAGGCAGAGGCCTTTACCGCCGTGGCAGACGGGTTGGCCATTGCGGCCGCCCGCGACTTGCCCTGACCTTCCAACAGGCGTATTTGCCCGGTCATGTATACGGTTGCCGCCCTCTATCACTTTACCCGTTTTGCGGATCACGGTCCCGTGCAGGCACCGCTTCTGGCGCTGTGCAAGGCGCATGGGATCACCGGCACGCTGCTGCTGGCGCATGAGGGCATCAACGGTACGATCGCTGGTGACCGCGCTGGCATTGATGCCGTCATCGCCCATATCCGCACCTTGCCCGGTTGCGCCGATCTGGAGTGGAAGGCAAGCACCGCCGAAACGCCGCCCTTTCACCGCATGAAAGTGCGGTTGAAGAAAGAGATCGTGACGATGGGCCAGCCTGACGTCGACCCGGTCGCGCGCGTGGGTCACTATGTTGAACCCGCCGATTGGAACGATCTGATCAGCGCCCCGGATGTGGCCGTCATCGACACGCGCAACGACTATGAGGTGGCGATTGGCACCTTTGACGGCGCGGTTGATCCGCAAACCAAAAGCTTTGGCGAGTTTCCCGCCTGGTGGGAGGCGAACAAGCATCGCTTTCACAACAAGAAGATCGCGATGTTCTGCACCGGTGGTATCCGCTGCGAAAAATCCACCAATTACCTGCTGGGGCAAGGGGTAGAGGACGTCTATCATCTGAAGGGCGGTATCCTGAAATATCTTGAAGAGGTGCCGGAGCAAGAGAGCAAATGGGACGGCGACTGCTTTGTCTTTGATGCCCGCGTCAGCGTGGGCCATGGGCTGCAAGAGGGGCCGCATATCCTATGCCATGCCTGTCGGCGCCCGCTGGTGCCAGATGACCGTGACCATCCTGCGTTTGAACAGGGCGTGTCCTGCCATCAATGCGTCGATGAAACCAGCGACGCCGACAAGGCCCGGTTCCGTGAACGGCAAAAGCAGATGACGCTGGCCAAGGCGCGCGGCACCCACCACATCGGCGGCGTCTGAGCGCAGATGGCATCGGCACCCGCCCCCTATCCGCAGCAGTTGCTGGCGCTTGCGTTGGGGGTAATGGGTGGGTTGGTGGCCTACTACCTTGGTCTGCCGCTGCCATGGATGCTGGGGCCGATGATCATCAATACGGTTGCCGCGATGTTGCGCGCCCCTGTTGCCGGGCCCGACGCCCTGCGCCGCTATGTGATCCCGATCATCGGGGTGATGCTGGGGGCGGGGGTGTCGGCGGCCCTTTTTGATCAGATCGGTGCATGGGTCGTCACGCTGATGCTGTTGCCCGTCCTGCTGGCGGTGGCTGCATCAATCTCTTACGCGGTTTACCGGCGCATTGGCCGCTATGATCCGGTCACCGCCTTTTACTGCGCGATGCCCGGTGGCCTGAACGAGATGCTGATCCTTGGGGGTGAGGCCGGCGGTGATGAACGGCGCATCGCGCTGGCCCATGCGGCGCGGGTCTTGCTGATCATCGTCTTTGTCGCCTTGTTCTTCGGGTTTTTCCTGGGCGTCTCCAGCGGTGGCCAAGGCACCAACCGCTGGGTGGGTCTGTGGGATATCACCGCGTTTGACTATCTGGTGCTGGGTCTTTGCGCCGTGCTGGGGGCACTTTTGGGCGGTTGGGCGCGCCTGCCTGCCGGTGCCGTCTTTGGTCCGATGATCCTGAGTGGGATCGCCCATGTGACAGAGATCGTGACGGTGGCGCCACCGTCCCTTTTCGTGATCGCTGCACAGATCACCATCGGTACGATCATCGGCACGCGCTTTGTCGGGGCGACCCTCGCCGAAATCCGCAAGGATCTGAGCCTGTCTGCCGTCGCTTCTTTCCTGATGCTGGTGGCGGCGGTGATCTTTGCCGAGGTGATCGTGCTGGCCAGTGGTATTCCACTGGCGCAGGCCTTTCTGGCGTTTTCACCTGGCGGGCTGACTGAAATGGCCTTGCTGACCATCGCGATGGATCAGGATGTGACCTATGTCTCGCTGATGCATATCATCCGCATCACTTTGGTGATTGCCATCGCCCCAGTCATCTTTAGCCTGACGCGGCGCGGCCGCTGAACCCGCGCCCAGAAAGGACACCATGACCCGCCATTTTCCTAGCCATCCCGATGCCCCCGTGGCCGCGCGCAAGACCGAAACGACCAAGGTGCATGGCGTTACCCTGACCGATGACTACGGTTGGCTGCGGGCCGACAACTGGCAAGAGGCAATGCGCGACCCGGCAAAACTGCCAGAGGATATCGCCGCCTATCTGCGGGCCGAGAATGACTATTACGATGCCGCAATGGCCGATACGGCGGACCTGCAAGAGACGCTGATCGCCGAGATGCGTGGCCGGATCAAGGAAGACGACGAAAGTGTGCCCCGCAAGAACGGCCCATTCTTCTACGTGATGCGCTATGCGGAAGGGGATGAACATCCGCGCTTTGTCCGCACCCCGGTCGCGGGTGGCGCAGAAGCAGTGTTGATCGACGTGAACACAGAGGCGGCAGAGCAGGATTACTTTCACCTTGGGTCATTGGCCGTCTCGCCTGACCACCAGATGCTGGCATGGTCGGCGGATACAAACGGGTCAGAGTTTTACGATCTGCGCCTGCGTGATCTGACCACGGGACAGGACTCCGATACCCGGATAAGTGATGTCGGGTCGGTCGCATGGGCGACGCCGGACGTGCTGTTCTATGTCAGGGTCAATGCCAATCATCGCCCCGACAAGGTGTTCCGACATCGCGTCGGGACCGACCCGGCAAGTGATGAGCTGGTCTACCACGAGACGGATGAACGTTATTTCGTCGGGGTCGAGCGCCTGCGCTCTGGCGCGTTTGTGGCCATCGGGGCCGGCATGAATGACGAAAACGAGGTGCATGTCATCCCCACCGATGCACCCGACAGCGCCCCGCGTATCATCACGCCGCGCCGGGCGGGCATTGAATACGACATCGATCATCAGGGCGATGATTTCATCATCCGCACCAATGATGATGCGCTGGATTTCCGCCTGATGCGTGCGCCGGTCGCTGCACCATCCCGTGACAACTGGGTTGAGGTGCTGGCCCATGAACCCGGACGGATGATTGTCGGCCAGGCGACCTATGCCAACTGGCTGATCTGGATCGAGCGTGAAAATGCTTTGCCGCGGATTTGCTACGTGGCCAAAGGGCAGGACCCGACGACTGCAGCCCAGACCATCGCCTTTGATGAAGAGGCTTATGGGCTGGGCATGGATGCAGGAGAGGAGTTTGAGACCGACACCCTGCGCTTCAACTATGTCTCACCCACGACGCCCGCGCAGATCTACGACTATGACCTTGGCAGCAGTGAACGTGTGCTGCGTAAATCCACCGTCATCCCCTCTGGCCATGACCCGGCAGACTATGTCACCCGCCGCATCATGGCGCCGTCCCATGATGGGGCAGAGGTGCCGGTAACCATTCTGCACCACCGCGACACGGCCATTGATGGCAGCGCGCCTTGCCTGCTTTATGGCTACGGGTCCTACGGGGCGAGCATGCCTGCCAGCTTTTCCGGCAACCGCCTGTCACTGGTCGACCGCGGCTTTGTCTATGCCATCGCGCATATCCGCGGCGGCGAAGAGAAGGGGCGCGCCTGGTATGAGGATGCGAAGTTCGGCAAGAAGGTGAATACGTTTCACGATTTCATCGCTGCCGGAGAGGCATTGGCGCAGGCGGGGTATACCGCCAAGGGCAGGATTGTCATTCAAGGGGGATCAGCCGGTGGCTTACTGGTGGGGGCGGTCCTGAACATGGCGCCTGATCTGTTGGCGGGTGCCATTGCCGATGTGCCCTTTGTCGATGTGCTGAACACGATCCTCGATGCATCGCTGCCGCTGACACCGGGTGAGTGGTCACAATGGGGCAACCCGATAGAAAGCCGCGATGCCTTTGACGATATCCGGGGGTATTCGCCCTATGACAATGTCAGCGCGCAGGATTATCCACCGATGCTGGTGACTGCCGGGGTCAGCGATCCGCGCGTCACCTATTGGGAACCGGCCAAATGGGTGGCCAAGCTACGCGCGACCAAGACTGACGGCAACATCCTGCTGCTGCGCACGAATATGACATCAGGGCATTTCGGGAAGTCGGGGCGGTTTGCCGCGCTGGAGGATGCCGCACGGTCGTATGCCTTTGCGTTGAAGGCAGTCGGGAAAGCGTGACCGGGACGCGGCCGTTGGATGGTCAAGGTTTGGTTTGAGCCCGATGCATGATTTCATCTGGCAGCTAAGCCCTGCAAACAACTGCACCTTGGCCATCACTACGCTTAGAAGTCCAAATTCTCCACGTTCAGCGCGTTGTTCTGGATGAACTCACGCCGCGGTTCGACCACGTCACCCATCAGTTTGGTGAAAAGGTCATCGGCCTCTGCCACGTCCTGCACCTTGACCTGCAACAGTGTGCGCGCATCAGGGTCCAGCGTCGTTTCCCAAAGCTGATCGGGGTTCATTTCGCCAAGGCCCTTGTAGCGTTGCAGCGACAGGCCTTTTTCACCCTCTTCCAGAATGGCATCCAGCAGGTCCAGCGGACCGTGGATCAGCTGGCTGCGGTCGCGCCGCACCAGTGTGGCTGGCAGGTTGTAGACGTCCTGCAGGCTTTGCGTGAATGTGCCGGTGCGCCGCGCCTCGCCAGACCGCAGCATGGGGCCGTCGAGTGTGCGCACCTCTTCCACGCCGCGCAGGATACGGGCCAGCCGCATACCCTTGTCCTGCGTGATCCGGCCTTGCCAGCCGCGTTCCCATTCCAGCGCGATCAGGTCAAGCCGTTTGGCCACGCGGTCGGCTGTGCCCTGCAGGTCGCTGTCCACGACACCCGGCACAAAGGCCCCGGCGATGGCGGCCTGTTCAAGGATGTGGCGGGGGTAATGGGTCGGAAATGCCTCCAGCACGCGTTTCAACTGGCGCGCCTCGTCCACCACGCGGCGCAGGTCGTTGCCGGTGATCTCTTCGCCGTTGCCTTGCCGCAGCATGGCACCTTCGACGCCCTGTTCGATCAGATATTCGTCCATTGCTGTCTGGTCTTTCAGATAGACCTCTGACTTGCCACGCGACACCTTATAAAGCGGCGGCTGCGCGATATAGAGGTACCCGCCCTCGATCAGCTCTGGCATCTGGCGGAAGAAGAACGTCAGCAAAAGCGTGCGGATATGCGCACCATCCACGTCCGCGTCGGTCATGATGATGACCTTGTGATAGCGCAGCTTGTCGATATTGAACTCATCACGCCCGATACCGGTGCCCAGCGCCATGACAAGGTTGCCGATCTCCTGACTGCTGAGCATCCGGTCGAACCGGGCGCGTTCCACGTTCAAGATCTTCCCTTTCAGCGGCAGCCTGCGTGCCCCGATCGCGCCCGGTCTGGGCAGAGCCGCCGGCACTGTCACCCTCGACAAGGAACACTTCGGTCTTGCTGGGGTCTTTTTCAGAGCAGTCCTTCAGCTTGGAGGCGTTGAAATTCACATCCATTGCCGATTTGCGGCGGATTTCGCGGGCCTTGCGGGCCGCCTCACGTGCTGCGGCAGCCTCGACGATCTTGGTGATGATCATCTTGGCCTCGTTCGGATTTTCCTCGAACCACTCGTTCAGCTTTTCGCCCATCAGGCTTTCCACCGCCGGACGCACCTCAGAGCTGACAAGTTTATCCTTGGTCTGGCTGGAAAACTTTGGATCGGGCACTTTGACCGACAGCACGCAGGTCAGCCCCTCACGCGCGTCGTCACCGGTGAGAGAGACCTTTTCCTTCTTCGTGATCCCGGTCTCGGTTGCGTATTTCGCAATCGCGCGGGTCAGCGCGCCGCGGAAACCGGCCATATGGGTGCCGCCATCCCGCTGCGGGATATTGTTGGTAAAGGGCAGCACCATTTCGTTGTAGCTGTCGTTCCACCACATCGCGACTTCGACGCCGATATCGTCACGTTCGCCGGTGACGTAAATCGGTTCCGTCATCAGCGGGGTTTTGGAGCGGTCGAGGTATTTGACGAATTCCTTCACGCCACCCTCGTAGAAGAGGTCCGTTTTCAGCGGTTCTGCCGGGCGCAAATCCTCCAGAATGATCCGCACACCGGAATTGAGGAAAGCCAGTTCGCGCAGCCGCTTTTCAAGGGTGTCAAAGCTATATTCGCGATTGCTGAAGGTATCCGTGGAGGCCAGGAATGTGACCTCTGTCCCCTTGCGTCCATCAGCGTCGCCCTCGACACGCAGATGCTCGGTAGTAAACCCGCCCTCGAACCGCGCGTAGTGTTCCTTGCCGTCGCGCCAGATGCGCAGCTCCAGAAAATCGGACAGGGCGTTCACGACAGACACACCAACCCCGTGCAGACCCCCGGACACCTTGTAAGAGTTGCTGTCGAATTTGCCGCCAGCGTGCAGCTGGGTCATGATGACCTCTGCCGCTGACACGCCCTCTTCCTCGTGAATACCAACGGGGATGCCGCGCCCGTTGTCGCCCACGGTGACAGACCCATCAGCGTTGATTTTGACGTAAACATGGTCGGCGTGACCGGCCAGCGCCTCGTCAATGCCGTTGTCCACGACCTCATACACCATGTGGTGCAGACCAGAGCCGTCGTCGGTGTCGCCGATATACATGCCGGGGCGCTTGCGCACCGCCTCTAACCCTTTGAGAACCTTGATGGAATCAGCGCCGTATTCTTCTGGGTTCAACTGCTCGTCAGACATGCGGATAGCCTTTTATTCTTACACGCAAAATATATGCGTTTTGGGGGTGTTTGTCACGCAAATGACACAAGACTTTGTGGTTTTTCAACGTGGTGCTGCGGGGCGTCAGGTGAAGGCGATCACCACCCCGACACCGACCAGCAACCAGCCTGCTGTCATGTTCATCCGGCGCAGGGCCGCAGGCGATTTCAAAAGCCCCCGCACCCGGTCGACAGAGGCGGCCAGCACCAGATTGCCCACCAGCGGCACAATGAAGCTGAGGGTGCAGATGGCGACCATATCCAGCGCTGTGACGGCCGTCAGATCAAAGAACCCCGGCAGGACGCCCATATAGAACAGGACAGCCTTGGGATTGCCCAGAATGACCGCGAGCCCTGCCAGAAACCCCGCCCACATGCCGGGCCGCGTCAACCGGCTATTCGACGAAAGGCTGTGGTCAGCGTTACGGATCAGCAGGATGCCCATCACCACAAAGACCAGCACCGCCACCCATTTCAGCACCAGCATGAAGCCCGAAAAGACCGACACCAACCATGCCACCCCCAGCACGGCCACAAGGGGCCAGAAGATGTCGCCAATCGCCACACCGATGGCCAGTGGCCACGCCGCCTGAAACCCGCCAGACAGCGACCGCGCCAGCAGCGCCACCCAGACCGGCCCCGGCGTCATGAACAGGATCACCAGCGCACCGGCATAAAGCAGCAGATCGGCAGGGGTGATGGTCATGGGTCAGCTTTCGCAATCTTCGGGCGCAGCAAGCGATAGCATGCTGCCCGGAAATGGAAAGCCGAACGACGGGATCGGGGGAAACTGGTGCCGCTGATAGGACTCGAACCTACGACCCCATCATTACGAATGACGTGCTCTACCAGCTGAGCTACAGCGGCGACCGGCGCTCTCTTACCATCGGGTTTCTGGCCGGGGAAGGGCTATTTTGCAGGCTCTTCCAGCGGGCCGTCAACGGGGGCCTCCGGTGTCACCTCTGCCTCTGGCACGGCGTCCGTCAGCACCAGCGCGGTTTCCGGCGCCTGGCCCACGATCATCGGCAGCATTTCGGTGCCAGCAGGCATGGCGACATCGCTCGCAGGCGGGCGTTTCCACGACAGCGTGTCGAAGGACCCGCAATTGTCGCAGGTCGCGCCCCAGCTTGTGTGGATGTGCTGGCAATTGTCGCAGATCCACTGCGGGCCGCGCGGCGCTGTCAGCGCTTTGGTCAACCAGCCGCGCACAACGGTGTCGTCTGCCCCTTCACCGCGTTCGATGGCCGCCATCAGGGTCAGGCTGCGCGCGGTGGGGTCCGTGGTGACCAGATCGCCCAGCGCGCGTTTGGCCGCCGGGAAATCCTCGGCCGAGATGTTCAGCTCTGCCAGCAGCATTTTCGCTTCTGGGTGGTCGGGCGTCGTCTTGGTCAGCGTGGTGAACCGTTTCAGCCGTTCCTGTGGCGTTTCGTCTGGTGCGATTTCGGCAAAGGCTGCGGCCAGATCGGGGTGGGGCTGCGCCGTCCAGGTCTTGGTCAGCACCCGCGTCGCATAGCGCGCGTTGCCATCGGCAATATAGCCCCGCGCGGCCATGACGGCGGCAGGGATCAGATCAGGCGACAGGCGGTTGGCCTCAATCGCGGCTTCGCGCGCCTCGATTGTCTTGCCGTCGCCGTGGATATCCTTGGCTTCTGACAGGGCCAGCACCGCGTCACGGCGTTTGTGCACGTCGCGGGGCAGATAGCCTGATTTCAGCTTGGCACCCAGCGTCTTGCGTGCCCCGGCCCAGTCGGCGCTGTCGGCCTGCAGGCGCAGCAGGACATCTTGCGTCTCTTCATGCTTGGGCTTCAGCGCAAAGGCCTTTTGCGCCAGCTTCATCGCCGTGTCTGTATCCCCATCAGCCAGCTTTTGCTTCATGATGCCGCGCACCCCGACAAAGCGGGTTTTATCGTCCTGCAGCAGTTTCTTGTAGGTATCTTCTGCCGTTTTCCGATCACCGGTCATCTCTGCGGCCTGCGCGGTCAGCAGGTTGGTCAGCTGTGGCTGTTGCAGATATTTGTCAGCGCGCGCCGCCTTGGTCATGGCCAGATGCCCCTCGCCAGAGGCGAGCGCCATCAT
The DNA here is from genome assembly GCA_020627605.1 of Yoonia sp. Taxonomy (GTDB): domain Bacteria; phylum Pseudomonadota; class Alphaproteobacteria; order Rhodobacterales; family Rhodobacteraceae; genus Yoonia. Next base: position 6,189 of record JAHDGO010000001.1, on the reverse strand, counting down.
GCCTTCCGACAAGGCCTCATACCCTTTGCGTTCGCGGTTCCGGTCGAAATAGCGCGAGATCGCTGTTTCGTCGCCATTGAGAAACTTGAAGGTGGCGACACAAAGCGCCAGCAGCTTCAGCCCAAGCCAGACGGCCACCACAAGTGCCAAAAGGGCAAAGACCATTTCCAGTGTGCTGAGCGTGAATTCCTGCCCCGCCACCTCTACCGTGGCGCCACCATCGACCGTCATCAGCTGCATACCGCCATAGGTCAGCGCTGTGACGATGGCGATGAACGCGATGATTTTTATCAGGGACCAAAGCATATTCTGCGCCTTCAATTATCGGAAAGGGATGTAGAGAGCATATCGACCGCGGCAATGGCATCGGCGCGCTGTTCGGCCTTTGTCAGCCACTCGGACATCGCGCCGCGCGCCACCTCTGGCAGGGCGCTGATTTCGGCCAGCGCATCTGACAGGCGTCCGCCGCGCACGGCGGCCTCTGCCCGCGACAGGATCGCGTCGGCGCTGTCGCCTTCTTGCGGGGTGGTGGACCGCACGTCGAGCTGATTGCGGATAAAGGCACCAAACCCGCTGGTTTCCTCACCCGCAACACCTTCGCTGCGGGCGGTCGCCAAAGCAGCACGCGCCACTTCCGGAAATTCGTCCTGCAGTGCGGCAAGCGTCGGCACACCGTCCTGCACGGCCAAGAGGGCATCAGGGGCAGCTGTGCCCATCGCCTCTTCCAGATCGCCAAGGGCAGCACCGATGGGTGCGCCGCTTTCCAACCCGGTCTGCACGCGGGCAAGGGCTGCGCGGCCTGCAGCGTCGCGGGCGGCCGCAGCGGCGTTTTCTTCAATCGCGGCGGCTGCGGCGCGGGCCTCGGCCAGTTCGGTTTCTGCGGCACCAGTCATGTCGGTGATCTGGGCGCGTAACGCTTCAATCTCGGCCTGCACGTCAGCGCTGTCGACGGTGACGGTGCCGCCAGCGGATGCCGGGCGGCTGGACAGATCATCAATGCGCGCATTGATGTCAGACAGGGCGGTTTGCAGTTTTGCGATATCACCGGCCAGCGTGTCCTGTGCCGCTTCGATAGCAGAGAGGTCCGTTTGCGGGGCACTGGCGACGCGGGCTTCCAGCGCATCAAGGGCGGCGCCCTGGCTGGCGAGCTCATCGGCCAGTGACGTGTCAGCGGCGGGTGCCGTCAAGGTCGCCAGGGCAAAGCCGATGACACCGGCCAGAAGCCCCCCCAGCAACAGTGCCAGAAAACCGGGACCGGATTTTTGCTGGCTGGCAGCGGGTGTAGGTTTTGGTGCCTCTGCAGGTTTTGGCGGATCGGCAGGCTTGGCCGTCTCGGCGGGCTTTGATGCGTCGTCAGTTGTCTTCGCGTCGGTCTGGGGTTTGACGGCATCCTTTGGTTTTTCAACCTTCGGCACCGCTGGCGCAGCAGTGGTTTGGGCTTGCTTGGCGTGCACTTCTGCGGGGATCGCGTCGATCACAGGCCCTTTGGCTGGCGACGATTCGCTTTTGGATTGCGCCGGTGTCGACGTTGATTTGGCCGCCTTCTGGCCTTTGGCTGGCTGTTTTGCCACGTATTCCACCCTTTTAACGTGCATGGCCCGGCACTGCCGGACCCCTGATTACCCTAGCCCGCCTGACGCTGACCCTCAAGCAAGGGTCACCGTCATGACACACCGTCAACAGCGGCAAGGGCTGCCAAAACAGCCCGCTGCATGCCCGCTGCGTCCGGTGTTGCTGCCGTGATTACCTCTGCCGGGTGAAGATCGCTGATCGCGTCTTTCACGGCCTGGCTGATCACAACCGCATGAACCACAGCATTATATGGCCCGCTTTCGGCGAAAATCACCCCTGTGCGGGGCGAAAACAAGGTGACAACCACGGGCGACTTCCCCGCAAGCGCCTGTGCGGCCCTGCCTGACAGGGCCAGCGGTTCCTGCGCGTAGACGACGGTGTCGGTGCAATCCAGCCCGGCCTGTCGCAGATCTGCTGCGATATCGCCCCGCGCATGGGCGCCGCGCAAATGGGCAAGCCTGCCTGCCGGTTGGGCAGCAATGAGATCAGCCACCAGCCCCGAAGCATTGCCGGGGCCAGTCGTGGCCTTATATCCAGCCGCTGTCGCCGCTTCTGCCGTTCTTGGCCCGACACACCACGCTGGCAGGCCCTTGGGCAGGCCCAGCCGCACGGCGCCCGCCACACCATGGACCGAGGTGAAGATCAGCGCGTCAGCTGGCCCAACACTGGCTGACACCGGCTCAATTGCGATCAGCGGCGACTGGATCACATGCAGCGGCCGCCCCCATGCCGTGGCAATCGCCTGTCCAAAGGCCGTGCCCTGTGCCTCGGGCCGTGTCACGATCAGTGTGGGTGTCATCGGGGTGGCCATTGTTTGCGCGCTGACGCAGTGTTACCTGCGAGGCAGCAACACGCAACCGGAACGCCCATGACCGCGCCGCTGACACTTCTTGGCATCGAAAGCAGCTGTGATGACACCGCCGCCGCCGTTGTGCGCGGAACGCAGGTGCTGGCCTCTGTGGTCGCCGGGCAGACCGATCTGCATGCGGCATTCGGTGGTGTGGTGCCAGAGATCGCCGCCCGCGCCCATGTCGAAAAGCTTGATCTGTGTGTGGAAGAGGCGCTGGCGCAATCCGGCCTGTCTTTGGCTGACCTTGATGGCATCGCGGTGACCGCAGGGCCGGGGCTGATCGGCGGGGTGCTGTCTGGTGTGATGTGCGCCAAGGGTCTGGCGGCAGCGACCGGTCTGCCGTTGATCGGGGTGAACCATCTGGCAGGCCATGCCCTGACCCCGCGCCTGACCGATCAGGTGGCCTATCCCTATCTGATGCTGCTGGTCTCTGGCGGGCATTGTCAGTTTCTGATCGTGTCCGGTCATGATGATTTCACCCGGATCGGCGGCACCATCGATGACGCGCCGGGCGAGGCGTTCGACAAATCCGCGCGTCTTCTGGGCCTGCCGCAACCCGGCGGCCCTTCGGTCGAGGCGGCCGCAAAAACCGGTGATCCCAAGCGATTCAGCTTTCCTCGCCCGCTATTGAACCAGCCGGGGTGCGATATGTCATTTTCAGGGCTGAAAACGGCGCTGCTGCGTGCGCGTGATGATGTTGTGGCGGACAAGGGCGGGCTGACACCTGCCGATCAGGCGGATTTGAGCGCAGGGTTTCAGGCGGCGATCACAGATGTGTTGATCGAAAAGACACGGCGCGCGCTGGCGCTGTATCTGGAACGGGCACCTGCCACACCAACGCTGGCCGTGGCCGGGGGTGTAGCTGCCAATGGGGCGATCCGCGACGGGTTGACGGGGCTGTGTGCCGCACAGGGCGTGGCGTTTCTTGCCCCGCCGCTGCGCCTGTGCACCGACAATGCCGCGATGATTGCCTATGCGGGGATCGAACAGATGGCCGCTGGCGCGCGCGATGACATGACACTTTCGGCCAGACCGCGCTGGCCATTGGACAAGGACGCCGCCCCGATGCTGGGGTCCGGCAAGAAGGGGGCCAAGGCATGAAAATCGGGATAGCCGGTGGCGGGGCCTTTGGCACCGCGCTGGGCGTGGCGCTGGCGCTCGACGGGAACGATATCACGCTCTGGGCGCGCAGTGCGGATGCGGTGAAGAAAATGCAGGGCGCGCGAACCAATGCGCGCCTGCCGGATGTCACATTGCCGGAACGGATTGTGGCGACAACGGACCTTGCGCCGCTTTTCGACTGCCAGATCATCTTGCTGGCAACCCCCGCGCAGGTGCTGAAGGACTTTCTGACAGAACATCGCACAGCACTGGCAGGCAAATATCTGGTGGCCTGTTGCAAGGGCATCGATCTGTCGCGCATGACAGGACCCGCCACAACGATCCGCGATATCGTGCCAGACGCGGTGGCAGCGATGCTGACCGGCCCAAGCTTTGCCGCCGATATCGCGCGCGGGCTGCCGACCGCACTCACCATTGCCTGCGCGGATGACGCGGCAGGCGCGATTTTGCAGACGGCACTTTCGACCACACATCTGCGGCTTTATCGCACGACGGACACCGTTGGCGCTGAACTTGGTGGCGCGCTCAAGAACGTCATGGCCATCGCGTCCGGCATCGCGATTGGCGCGGGCCTGGGCGAAAGCGCGCGTGCCGCCCTGATCACGCGGGGCTTTCCCGAAATGCAGCGACTGGCGGCGCATTTCGGTGCGCAGCCCGATACGCTGGCGGGTCTGTCAGGCTTTGGTGATCTGGTGCTGACCTGCACCTCGGCCCAGTCGCGCAACTATCGCTATGGCCATGCCCTTGGCAGTGGCAAGGATTTTGACCCCACGACCACCGTCGAAGGGGCCGCCACGGCCCGCGCGGTGCGGCAACTGGCCAGCGATCTGAGGATCGACATGCCGATTGCCGCCGTCGTGGCCGACCTGACAGAAGACAAAACCGATGTGGCAACAGCACTGAACAGGCTGTTGTCGCGCCCATTGAAGGAGGAATAAATGCGCTTTGCCCTGATGACCCAAGATAAACCCGGCGCGATGCAGGTCCGCATGGACAACCGCGCCGCCCATCTGGCCTATATCGCTGATACCGGCGTGGTCGAGATGGCCGGGCCGGTGCTGGACGAAAATGGCGAGATGTGCGGATCACTGATCGTGCTGGAGGTCGACGATCTGGCCGCCGCACAGGCCTGGGCCGAGGCGGACCCTTACGCCAAGGCGGGGCTGTTCGCATCTGTCACGCTGCGTGTCTGGAAAAAGGTCGTCGGCTGATGGCCTATTGGTTGTTCAAATCGGAACCGGATGTCTGGGGCTGGGACCATCAGGTCGCCAAGGGGGACGCTGGCGAACAATGGGACGGCGTCCGCAACTATCAAGCCCGCAACAACATGCGCGCGATGAAGCTGGGAGAGCGGGGGTTTTTCTATCATTCCCGCACCGGGCTTGAGATTGTGGGCATTGTCGAGGTCTGCGCAGAAGCCCACCCCGACAGCACAACCGATGATGACCGGTGGGAATGCGTGGACATCAAGGCGGTGCGGCCGTTCGAAAAGGCGGTGACGCTGGAAGATATCAAAGCAGACACGCGGCTGAAGGATATGGTGCTGGTCAACAACTCGCGCTTGTCGGTGCAGCCGGTCACGGATCAGGAATGGCAGATCATCTGCGCGCTGGGTGAGACGCAGGCGGATTAGACCCATGGTCCGGATACCCTGTTTTGCGGTCAGCGTCCGCCCCGCTTTCGTTTCGGAACCCGGCTGATGAAATCAGGCGGGCGTCTGGCAACCCAGGTAAAGAACTTGGCCAATCGCGGATGGGTCCTCAATGCCTCTGCGGTCGCATAGTCGCGCGCCAGCTCTGTCTCAGAAAGGGTCGCATGGATTTCCTTGTGACAGATATGATGCACCAGAATGGTCGGCCCGCCCTTCCCGCCTTTCAGCTTGGGGATCAGGTGATGCAGACTTTGCGGCACATCACGCGGGATCGGGCGCAGGCAAAGGGGGCAGATCGGGTCGTCGGCCATAGTCGGAAGTTAATCCAAGCAACTGTGTTGTCGAACTGGAAGATGAGGGGCGCCGGATGTCGGGCTTGAGCCCATTTTGACATCAGGCGCAGTTCGGGCAGCGGCCGACCTGGAGGGCGTCTTCTTCCCGGTTTGGCAGAGCGCTGAAGATCTAAAGACCACCCAATCTGTCGCAACTCTTGCAAAATCGCCCTCCTGGGGGAGGTCGGGCGATGCCCGGACGGGGCCGGGCGGTTGTGTTCTGTGGGTTAAGTCTTGCCAGCACCTGACGGCAGCAACGTCCGCAAACCCACCTTCCCTCTAGCCTGCGACAATCTGTCAGGTCATACTGCCCATAGCCAGATTGGGAGGGTGACATGGGAATGCTTGCTGTGATTATTGCGGCGGTGGCCGCCTTTGTTTTTGGGGCGCTCTATTACATGGTTTTGTCGAAACCATGGATGGCCGCGGCCGGGATAGAGACTGATGCGGACGGCAATCCTGTCAACAGTAGCGATCCAACACCATACATTGTTTCTTTTGTCTGCATCCTGCTGGTGGCCGGCATGATGCGCCACACCTTTGCCCTGTCGGGGATCGACACGCTGGGCAAGGGTCTGCAATCGGGCTTTGGTGTCGGGCTGTTTTTCATCACGCCATGGATTTTCATCAATACCGGATATTCAAACCGGCCGTGGAAGCTG